>NZ_BADD01000365.1 GCF_000333455.1 Rhodopseudomonas sp. B29 | reverse complement strand
CGCCGAGGCACGAAATGCCTCGGTCATCATCGCCGTCAGCGTCTTGCGATGCTTGAAATTCTCGATGTACTGCGTCGCGCCGGTGAGATTGGTCCGGACTTTGTGCGGCACCGTGGTCTTGGCCGTCAGCTTCGCGACAAGCTCCAGCGGCGACGCCGGCACGCCGGCCTCGCCCAGCGTCAGCACGCCCGAGCCGAGATACGGAATCACGCGCCCCTGCGCAAAGCCGGCTGCGATGTCGTCCAGCGCTTCAATGGTCATGCTGCTTTCCTCTGACTAACGTCGTCATTGCGAGCGCAGCGAAGCAATTCAGCTCCGTACCTGCGCTGGATTGCTTCGTCGCTGCGCTCCTCGCAATGACGGTGATGTTTGGGCCTGCGCACTCACCCCCGCGCCACCTTGTGATGCGTCACCACCAGGCCTGTCGCTTTCGCCACATCGTCCGTGATGGTCCAGCAATGCTGGCTGCCGTCGACGAGGTAGACGCTGAATCGCGGGTAGTCGCGAAACGGCGCCTCGGCGTCGATGTCGGACGGATCACACGACGTCAGTGACAGATGCGGCAGCTGCTGGCGCAGCGTCACCAGCGCGCTGCGCTCCGCCTCGGCACCGCCAAGCAGCGCGTCCAGCCTGGCAACATCGTCGCTGCTGATCGTCATCGTCACAGCTTGCGGGCTTCGACGGTGATCGGCAGCGGCGTGTCGGCCGCCATGGCCGGCAGCTCGAGCTGCCAGCCGTTGGCGAGCGTCACCTTGCCGCCCCACAGCGCCTCGTTCTCGATCTCGACGATCGGCTCTTCGAGATCCTTCTTGGCCACGTAAGCCGACAGCCCCTTCTCGGTCCTGCGGATCATCACTTTCATCGATTTCGGTCCTTGGGTTGGGCCGCCGCAGCGACGTACTTAAACAGGCGATATTTCGTGTTCGAGACAGCCGATGACGCGGTTGTCGGCGAACTCGACCAGATAGACCGGCTGGTTGCTTTCCTCGTGCATGCCGATGCGCACGATCTCACCGGCATCGCCGGTCTTCACCAGTAGCGCCTCCTCGGGCTGATCCGGAAAGGTGCCGTCGTTGAACAGGTCGATCTGCGCGGCGACGCGTTGACCCCACTGGTACTTCGGGTCGGCCATCACGCGACCTCCTGCGCCGGCTGCTCGGCTTCGGCCGAAACCAGCTCCTTGCGTTTCATGCCGACGATGCGGCCCTGGGCAACGAAATCGACTCCGTAGATGTAGAATTGCTGCAGGAAGGTGCCGATCGAGACAACGTAGCCCTCGTCGCCCTTCTTCACCAGCACCTCGCCGATTTCCTTGCCGGGAAACGTGCCGTCGTTGCGGATGTTGATCTTGGCGCGCACCTTCTGACCGTATTCGAACGTCGGCGGCCCATCGAGTTCGACGATGTCGCTGTCGCGGCTGATATTCATGGTGTCGTCTCCTTCACGGGCGTGACGCGGCCGAGTCCGATGGGCGACGGCGCTTTTAGATTGCCGGTACGGCTCTGCGCCATTTCCTTCACCAACGGATCGGTGTCGTCGAGCAGTTGGCCGATCTCGTAAGGCTCGGCGCGGCTGGCGACTTCGTAGCGCACGCGCCAGTCGGCATCGTCGATCATCGCCAAGAGCCGCCCCGGCGACATCCGCCGCGCGGCTTCGAGCCGGACGTCGCCGTCCTTGTCCATCGCCATCTGGGCCAGCCATTCGGAGCCGATGCGGCGTGCGACTTCGCGGCGCACGCCGGAATCCGGATCGAGCACCAGCAGCGGCAGCAGAGCCGGCGATGCGCGCCGCGCCACGACCTGGCGTACATAGTAATCGCTGTCGTTGACCATCGGCCGCAGATGCTCGCCGTCCATCACCGAAGCGATACGGATGCGGACCTCGCGATGCGGGTCGCTCCGCAGCGGCAGCAGATAGCGCTTGGGCAGCCGCCGCGCCGCGCTCCAGCGCACCGTCTCGTCCGGATCGTCGAGCAGCTTCGGCAGCAGGAACACGGTGGCGTAGCCGGCCGCGACCGCGCGGGTCTCGAAATAGGGATGGTCGAGATATTGATCGGCCAGCGCCCGATTGTGCTGGAAGAAACGCTCGATGCGGCGGGCGTAGCGGTCCTGCACGCAGGACTTCTTCAACTCGCAGCCGCCGGTGGCGAGCAGATCGCGATGCGGGCAGGTCGCGCAGTCGACCTCGTTGCCTTGCCAGTCCAGGGCCTCGTCGATGTCATTCGTCATCGTCGTGCCCGATCCGTTTCCAGACGTCGTTGAGCACGGAGGCGTTGACCTTGTCGGTCGGGTCGAGCTCGAGCAGCTTGTCGATCGCCGCGTGGCCCTCGTCGATCGCGCCGAGGCGCATCTGCAAATAGGCGTAGGCCTTGAGGGCGAACAGATAGAACCGCGGCAGGATGGCCGAATAGCTCGAAAATTCGGCATCGCCGCGGTGGACCCTACGCCAGTCGGCATCGAGGCCGTTGTCGCGCGCCGCCTTGGCCAGACAGGTCTGCGCGACGCCGAGCGCCTCGCCGAGCCGACCCTTGTAGAAATAGAAGCGATACAGCCCGATCAGCACCGCGGCGTGGTCGGGCGCCAGCGTCTGTGCCTCGCGCAGATGCTGTTCGGCCACCGCATCGCTCTGGAAATCCGCTCCGGCCAATTCGAGATGGCGATGCGCCTCGGCCGGCAGGCCCGCACCGAGCAGCGCGCCGGCGAGCAGCGACTGCTCGGGCCCGGACATCGTCAGCTCGCTGTGCAGGCGGTGCGGCATGGATCAGAACTCGCCGAGCTGAGCCAGCGCCGGCTTCGCGGGCGCGCCCTCGCCCGAGCATTTGCAGCTTGACGGATTGGGATCGATGAACACGAATCCGGTTGAGGCCATGCTGTCGCGGAAGTCGATGGTGATGCCGGCGAGCAGCTCGGCGCTGGCTTGTGGCAGGAACAGCCTGTAGTCGCCGCGATCGACCACGACGTCGCCGGCCTGCGGCGCGGCTTCGACATCGAACGTCGCCGACAGGCCGGAGCAACCGCCCGAACTCACCACCATGCGGAAGCCGCCGGTGCCACCGGAGAAGCGCAGCATGCGGCGGATGAACTTCTCGGCTGCTTCGGTCAAAATAAGATCCATCGTTCTCCCCTTAGGCCGCCCGATAACGCGGGACTGAGTTGTCGATCACGCAGGTGTCGTCGACCGGGCACACCGCGACGCATTGCGGCTGGTCGAAGTGGCCGATGCACTCCGAGCATTTGGCCGGATCGATCGCGAAGGTGCCGCCTTTCTCAAAGATGGCGGTGTTCGGACATTGCGGCTCGCAGGCCGAACAACCGGTGCATTGCGAGGCGACGATCTTGTAGGCCATCGGTTTGCCCTCGCTGCTCTCACACCGCCACGAAAGCGCCCTGGCGAATGTCGGCATCGCCGCGCGCGACGTGGCGGATCTCCGACTTGCCGACACGGACCAGGTAGTCCTTGAAGTAAGCGATCACCGACTGCTCGATATATTCGAACGCGTAGGTCTCGACTGCCTCGATGCCGGCGCCGGCCAGCGAGTCCTTCGGGCACAGGCCGATCTTGGCGACCAGCACCGCGGTGCAGTCGTTCAGCGCCTTGAGGATCGGTTCGATGCCGGCATCGCTGGCATAGCCGCCCTCGCAATACAGATCGACGCGGCGATGGCCGACGAACTTGGCCCCCGCGGTCGAAACCTCGTAGATCTGAAATTCGTGAGCATGGCCGAAATGCTCGTTAATGACGCCGCCACCCTTGGTGGCGATCGCGACCTGGATCTTGATCGAGGCAGTCTCGTCCGCCAGCGATTCCATCTCGCGCTGCTTGGCGGCCGCGATGGCGTCGCGCTCGGCCTCGACCTTGGCCTGATAGGCCTGGCGCGCGGCGAGATCGTATTCGAGGTCCATCGCCATCACCTTCTCGGTGGTGAACTCGGCGCTGCGGTCCTCGCCGAGCAGTCCGACCGCGTCGGCGCGGCACTGCCGGCAGTGCCGCATCATGTTCATCTCGCCCTCGCAGGCGTCCTGCAGCGCCTTCAGCTCCTGCGCGGTCGGACCGCGCTGGCCGGACAGACCGAACGCCGTGCCGTGCTCGGCCTCGGAGATCAGCGGCATGATGTTGTGCAGGAAGGCGCCGCGCGACTTCACCGCCTTGTTGACCTCGACGAGGTGCTCGTCGTTGATCCCGGGGATCATCACCGAATTGACCTTCACCAGGATGCCGCGCGCTACCAGCATTTCCAGGCCGAGCAGCTGCCGCTCACTGAGAATGCGAGAGGCCTCGACGCCGGTGATGCGGCGGTGGTCGTAGAAGATCCACGGATAGATCTTCGCGCCGACTTCCGGATCGACCATATTGATCGTGATGGTGACGTGATCGACGTTCATGGCGGCGATCTGGTCGACATAGTCGGGCAGCATCAGGCCGTTGGTGGACAGGCAGAGCTTGATGTCGGGCGCCGCCTCGGTGACCATCTCGAACGTCTTGAAGGTCTTGGCCGGATTGGCGAGCGCGTCGCCGGGGCCGGCGATGCCGAGCACCGTCATCTGCGGAATGGTGGAGGCGACCGCCACGACCTTGCGGGCCGCCTGCTCCGGGGTCAGCTTTTCGCTGACCACGCCGGGGCGGGACTCATTGGCGCAATCGTATTTGCGATTGCAGTAGTTGCACTGGATGTTGCACGCGGGCGCGACCGCGACGTGCATGCGGGCGAAATGATGATGCGCCTGCTCGGAGTAACAGGGATGGTTCTTCACCTTCTCCCAGATTTCCGGCGGCAGATCGCTCTCGCCGGCAGAGGAGCCACAGCCGGTCTTGCCGGCGCCGCCCTTGGTGCTGCAGCCGGACGCGGCAGCACTCTTGCGTAGCTCATCGAACGAGGCTCCACCCGGCGCGCCGAAATCGTGGAGTTGCAGCAGCTTGGTCATGTCCGGGCCTCGTTGGTAGCGCCGCGCGACGGGCGGCTTGTCCGATGTGATGGTGCTGCTACCGAGCCGGCTTGGATCATTCCGATCCGCGGGCGCGGCGATCCGTCGAAGACAAGTCCGGCGGTCAAGGCGCCGGCGTCTTGTCGGGTCAGACGCCGATCAGGCCGGCACGCAGGTGTTGTCGACCGGGCAGACCGAGACGCATTGCGGCTTGTCGAACTGACCTTCGCACTCGGTGCACTTGGTGGCATCGATCACATAGGTGCCGCGCTTCATGCTGATCGCGGCATTCGGGCATTCGAATTCGCACGCACCGCAGACGGTGCATTGGGAGGTAACGATCTTGTAGGCCATGGCCTGCTCCTTACGGGGTGAAGAGACGTTGCGTTGAGCTCCGTCTTTCAAGCCCCGTGCCAGAGCGTTACTTCGTTGATATCGTGATGATTATTGTGTTCGACGCAGTGGTCGCCGGTGTCGGTGCCCCGACACTTGTCGCAAGTCCGACAGATTCTAAACTGGCGCGATGTGGTAAGCATCAACCCCGACGGCCGTCCTGCCCGGGCTTGTCCCGGGCATCCACGAACTACGGAGCTTGCCGCACGAGAGACGTGGATGGCCG
>NZ_BADD01000366.1 GCF_000333455.1 Rhodopseudomonas sp. B29 | reverse complement strand
GAGCCCCGGCCATGACGGAGAAGGACACGATGCCACGCAAGAATGGTGGAATTGACGCAAGGTGGCGAACGACGTCGGTCGAATACCTGTGCTCGCTCGCCTTCACCCGAACTTGAACAACACCCCATACCCGCCGCGCGGGTAGTTCCATTCGATGTCGCCGCCGCCCTCTGCGATCACACGGCAGGTGCCGCATTCGACGCAGCCGTCGGGGGTGACTTCGACCTGGCCGTTGGAGTTCAGCTCGTAGCAATGGGCCGGGCAGACCTTGACCAGCGCCAGCAGCTCGGGCGACGGCTTAGTGTGCGGCTTGACCTTGATGTGGGCGTTGCCGACGTCGACCAGATAGCGGTTCTGGTACAGCTTGTCCTCGACGCGAACCGTTGCTTCAACTGTCATGGTCTCGCTCCTTCACACGCTGGTTTGTATCACCGCCACGCCCGCGCGAAGCGGAAGGCGTCGCCGAACAGGCCGCCCCACGATCGCGCCGCGATGAACGACTTGATGGTGGTCTTTTCCTTCTCGATCTTCGGCGTGCCGTCGACGCGCACGAAGTTCTGCAGCGCCTTGTTGACGAGCTGCGGATAGGTCAGGAAGAAGTTCTGCGAGCGGATATGCAGCAGGTCCGGCATATCCTTGTACTTCTTCAGGTCCTTGATGACGAAGCTGTCGTCCAGCATCTTCTTGTAGAGCGACAGGTTCTCCTTGGTCATCGGATCCTTGCGCGACTTGACCTGGAAGATCGCCTCACCGGCGATGCGGCCCGAGGTCATCGCCAGGTTGGAGCCTTCGCGATGCAGCGCATTGTTGAGCTGCGCAGCATCGCCGACCACGACCCAGCCGTCGCCATAGAGCTGCGGGATCGCGTTGAAGCCGCCTTCCGGAATGAGATGGCCGGCATATTCCTTGACCTCGGAGCCTTCGATCAGCGGCGCCACCGACGGGTGCTTCTTGAAGCGCTCGAGCAGGCCGTAAGGCGTCTCGCCGGTCTTTTGGAAATCCGACACCAGGCAGCCGATGCCGATCGAGATCGACTCCTTGTTGGCGTAGACGAAGCCCATGCCAGTCATGCCGCGCGAAATGGTGCCCGCGGCCTCGATCACCACGCCTTCGTCGCCTTTGAGATTGAAGCGGGCCTCGATCGTCTCGCGCGGCAGAAAGTGCATCTCCTTCACGGCGAGCGCGACGTTTTCGGCCGACGGCCGCTCGCGCAGCTCGGCCTTGGTACCGAGTAGGCCGTTGACGCCCTCGGCCAGTACCACCACATCGGCATGAACCTCGCCGCCTTCACGATCGGTCAGCACACCGATCACCTTGCCGTAGGCGTCCTTGATCAGTTCCTTGACGGTGGTCTCGCACAGCACGATGGCGCCGGCCTTCTGCGCCTCGCCGGAGAACCACTTGTCGAACTGAGCACGAATAATCGTGTAGCGGTTCGGCTTGTCTTCGTTGAAATCGTCCGAGCGATAATGCAGGCCGGTGTGGGACTTCTCGTCCATCATCCAGAACCGCTGCTCGACGAGGTGCCGCTCGAGCGGCGCGTCCTCGCGGAAGTTCGGGACCAGCTTCTCCAGCATGTCGGCGTAGAGAATGGCGCCCTGCACGTTCTTCGAGCCGGGGTATTCACCGCGCTCGATCTGCAGCACCTTCAGTCCACGTTTGGCCATCGTGAGCGCGGCGGCGTTGCCGGCCATGCCGGCGCCGACGACGATCGCATCGAAACGTTCTTCGATCATGGCGAACTCCTGTTAGCTCGCGATACGGTCGCGGGTGTGCGGCGACAGCCGCTTGCGGAAAGCTTCGGTCAGCGCCGGCAGCAGCCGGACCGCGTCGGTCACCAGCGCCAGATGGGCGAAATCGAAGATCGGCGCGTTCTTGTCGGTGTTGATCGCGACGATCATGTCGGCGCCATCGACGCCGACGCGGTGCTGAATGGCGCCGGAGATGCCGGCGGCGATGTAGAGCTTGGGCCGGATCGTCTTGCCGGTCTGGCCGATCTGGCGGTCGGACGACACCCAGCCCTTCTGCACCAGCGGCCGCGAGCAGCCGTATTCGGCGCCGAGCACCGAGGCGAGCTGACGCACCAGCTGGAAGTTTTCCAGCGAGCCGAGCCCGAGGCCGCCGGCGACGACGATGTCGGCGTAAGCCAGGTTCGACGTCGCCTTGTCGCGATCGGGCACGAAGGCCAGCACCTTGGTGACGATGTCGGCCTCGACCATGCCGAGCTGATGTTCGACGACCCGGCCGATCGGCTTCTGCACCCGCTCCGGCATCGGCATCACGCGCGGCCGAACGGTGGCCATCTGCGGGCGGAAATTCAGCGTGTAGATCGTGCACAACAGCGAGCCGCCGAAGGTCGGGCGGGTCGCGGCCAGCGAATTGTCGCTGTCGACATCGAGCTCGGTGCAGTCCGCGGTGAGGCCGGTCAGCAGCGTCGTCGCCACCGCGCCGGCGAGATCGCGGCCGAGCGTGGTGGCGCCGAGCAGCAGGATCTCCGGCTTGTAGGTGTTGACCACGTCGGTCAGCGCCTTGGTGTAGGATTCGTTGCGATAATCGGTCAGCACGTCGTCGGCGACGACGTAGGCAAGGTCGGCGCCGTATCAGAACGACTCGGCGACCGCGGATTGCGTCGCCTCGCCCTTCGGGCCGATCACCACCGCGGCGAGTTCGACGCCGAGCTTGTCGGCGAGGCGGCGGCCGGAGCCCATCAGCTCCCACGACACCGGATGCACGTGGCCGCGTTCCTGCTCGATGAAAACCCAGACGTGCTTATAGGCCTTGAAGTGCTCGGGCAGCTCCTTCTTGGCGGAGGCGCGCCCGGCAGGGGCGGCGGCGGGCTTGGCTGGCTGGCTCATGAGGCGGCCTCTTCGTCAAATGGTGATCAGAACCCACGCGCCAAGTCGGACATTTCGGTCTCGAGCTTGGGACGCAGCTTGAAAATCTCGTCGATCAGCGCTTCGGCCGGCGGCTGCCCGGCGGCCTCGACGACCTTGGCCTTCTCCGAACGCGGCGTCGGCGCGAACACGCGCTTCACCACGGTCGGCGATCCGCGCAGGCCGCACTTCTGGATGTCCTCGATGCCGGCATCCTGCGCGCTCCACTTGACGATTTCGGCGCGCGCCGCCGTGAGGGCGTTGATCATCGAGCCGCGGCGAACCTGATTGGTGCCTTCCAGCATGGTGATCAGGCAGGGCAGCGTCGAACGCAGCACCTGCACGCCACCCTCGGAGCGACGCTCGACCTCAATGGTGCGACCGCTCAGATCGAGCGAAGACACTTTCGAGACGTAAGTGAGCTGCAGGTAGTCGAGGCGCTTGCAGATGCCGGGGCCGACCTGGGCCGTGTCGCCGTCGATGGTCTGCTTGCCGGTGAAGACGATATCGACCGCACCGAAAGTGCTACCGACCTTGCGGATCGCCGCCGCCAGCGCGTAGCTGGTCGCCAGCGTATCGGAGCCGGCGAAGAAGCGATCGGTCAGCAGCACGGCGCGGTCGGCGCCGATCGTCAGCGCCTTGCGCAACGAGTCTTCGGCCGAGGGCGGGCCCATGGTCAGCACGGTGACTTCGCCGCCGAACTTGTCGCGCAGCCGCAGCGCTTCTTCGAGGGCGAACAGATCATAGGGATTGATGATCGTCGGTACGCCCTGGCGCATGATCGTGTTGGTAACCGGATGGACGCGGATCTGCGCCGAGTCCGGGACCTGCTTGATACAGACGACGATGTGCATAGGAGGCTCCGCACGTTTTCGACAACCTCTCCTCAGCAAGCCTCATACCAGTTTCGGCACGCTGCGGATTCATGCGGTGAGACAAGGCTTTGCGAGATTTGTCGGGTGACGAAGGAAGCAGCGGCGGCGGCCGCAATCCGACAACTCCGACACTTGTCGGGAAGGCGACAGGGCGATGAAGAACTGAAACGGCCCGCCCATTGGCGGACGCCGCAAGGCATCCGAAGGCACTGAGTCCTCATCCTGAGGAGCCGCGGCGCAGCCCGCAGGGCGAAGCCGTGGCGTCTCGAAGGATGGGGCCACGAGGTACCCGTAGCCATGGTTCGAGACGGCGCTGCGCGCCTCCTCAACATGAGGCTGTGCTCGCGACAAGAACGTAGATGGCCGGCACAAGGCCGGCCATGACGGAGAAATGGGTATTAAGGTCTGTAAAAAGTACGCCGGTGCTTACTTCAGCGCGTCAAGCGGGACGAAGGCGGGTTTTGCCGGCGCCTTCGGCTTCACTGCGTCCTTCAGCACCTTGAAGACGCGCTGATCGAGCGGCGTCGAGGCGACGAAGTCCGCGTAGGCCCGCTCCAGCACCGCCTTGCACCGCGTTGTAGCTTCGGCATCGGACAGACCTCCGAGATCCTCGGCGGCGAGATACTGCCCCATCCGCCTGAGGATATGTAGCCGCGCGACGTTGACCAGCTTGGGATCGTAATCGACTCCCAGCAGTTGGAAGAACTCCTCGGCCGAGCCAGCGCGATGCAGCTGGGCGACGATGCCGGCCGGCTCGGTAACAGCTTGATTGGCGCTCATCTCGATCTCCTTACGTCATCTCGGCACAACATATCCTCCGTCATTGCGAGCGAAGCGAAGCAATCCAGCTCGGTGCACTGAGCTGGATTGCTTCGTCGCTTCGCTCCTCGCAATGACGGGGAAACTCATCAATCCCTCACGCACAATTCGGCAGCGACGGTTCGCAGACTTCACGCCAGATCGCCGCCAGCGCTTCGCTGCCGACCGGCCCTTTGTGCGTCACCGCGTGAAGGCGCACCCGCGCCAGGATGCACTGCGATTGCTCAGGGCTGGCGCGCAGGCCGAGCGTTGCCAGCGACGAGGTGATGGCCGACAGGCCGGAATGCTTGCCGATGACGATGCGGTTGGCGCGGCCGAGCAGCAGCGGGTCGAGCGACTGATAGGTGCGCTGATCCTTGAGCAGGCCGTCGACATGGATGCCCGACTCGTGGGTGAAGACGTGTTCGCCGACGATGGCCTTGTTGAGGGGAATGCTACGCGCCGCCGCTTCGGCGACGATGTCGGCGACGGTGCCGAGTTGCGACAGAACCACACCCGTGTCGCGGCCATAGAGCTGCTGCAACGCCACCGCGACTTCTTCCAGCGGCGCATTGCCGGCGCGCTCGCCGAGCCCGATCACCGTGACCGACGCATGGGTGGCGCCGGCCTGCACCGCCGCCAGCGTGTTGGCGGTGGCAAGGCCGAGATCGTCGTGGCCGTGGAATTCGAGTTCGAGATCGGTCGAGGCGCGCAGCGTCGCCAGCAGTTTGTGAGTCGAGAACGGGTCGAGCACGCTCAGCGTATCGGCGATGCGGAAGCGCCGCGCGCCGGCCGCCTTGGCGACCGCGATCACTTCGGCCAGAAACTCCGGATCGGCGCGCGACGAATCCTCGCCGCCGACCGCGACGTCGAGCAGATGATCGCGTGCATAACCGACGACGCGCTTGACGGTCTCGATCGCGTTCGAGCGCTTGCCGCCGAGTTTGGCGGCGATCTGCACGTCCGATACCGGTACCGACACATTGACCATCGGCACCCGCGCCTGCAGCGCGGCGTCGACATCTTCTATGCGCATCCGGCACCAGGCGATCGTGGTCAGCGGCAGGCCGGCCTCGACGATGCCGCGGATCGCCGCGATCTCGTCCGGACCCATCGCCGGCGTCCCGGCTTCGATCTCCGGCACCCCCGCCTGCGCCAGCGCGCGCGCGATCCCCAGCTTCTCGGCGGCCGAAAACGCGACGCCAGGCGCCTGCTCGCCGTCGCGCAGCGTCGTGTCGTTGAGCACGACCTTATTGGCAGCGAGATCAGCCATGGGCATGCCCGGGCGCTGCTTGCGCCCGCTCCTTCGGAGTGTCCTTGGGATTGAAAGGCGAAATCGCGCGGAGCTTGGCGACGACGCCCGGGACGATGTCGAGCGCGCGGTCGATATCGGCGTCGGTGTTGTCGCGCGACAGCGAGAACCGGATGCCGCCGCGCACCGCGTCGTCCGGCACCTGCATGGCCTGCAGCACATGCGAGGGCTCGAACGATCCGGTCGAACACGCCGAGCCCATCGATACGGCGATGCCGGCGCGATCGAGCAGCGTGACGATCGCTTCGCTATCGATAAAGGAAAACGCGATGTTCGACGTATTCGGCAGCCGATCGGCGCGAGCGCCGACCGCGACGCAATCGGCTACGCGCGCCAGGATCTCGCGCTCGAGACGGTCGCGCAGCCCGCGGACGCGAATGTCCTCGTCCGCCATGGCGCGACCGGCGAGCTCCGCCGCCATGCCGAGGCCGACGATGCCGGTGACGTTCTCGGTGCCGGCGCGGCGGCCCCGCTCCTGCTGGCCGCCCTTGATCTGCGGTCGGAAGCGCAGGCCGTTGCGGACATACAAAGCGCCTATGCCTTTCGGCCCGTGCAGCTTGTGGCCCGACAGCGACAACATGTCGATCGCGGTCGCCTGCAGGGCGATCGGGCATTTGCCGACCGCCTGCACGGCGTCGGTGTGAAACAGCGCGCCGACTTCCTTGGCGAGCTCGGCGAGATCAGCGATCGGATTGATGACGCCGGTTTCGTTGTTGGCCCACATCATCGACACGATGGCGACGCGGTCCGACAGCGCCTCGCGATAGGCGAGAATGTCGAGCCGGCCCTGACGATCGACCGGGATGACATGGACGCGGATGCCCTTGTTCTTCTCCAGCCAGGCACACAGCGCCAGCACCGCCGGATGCTCGACCGCAGTGGTAATGATCTCGCGCCGCCGCGGCGCGGCTTCCAGCGCCGACAGGATCGCCGAATTGATGCTCTCGGTGCCGCCCGAGGTGAAGATCAGTTCGTGCGGCTGTGCCGCGCCGATCAGTTCTGCGAGCTGGGCGCGAGCGCGCTTCACCGCCAGCGCGGCATGGCCGCCCAGCGCGTATTTCGACGACGGATTGCCGAAGTAGCTGGTGAAATACGGCAGCATCGCCTCGACGACGCGCGGATCGGTCCGCGTCGTCGCATTGGCGTCAAGATACACGAGGTCCGGCGGCGCCCCGATGCTCATGACACCGGCACCACGCGTAGCGGCCGGCCGACTTTTTCGGCGAGCTTGGCCTGGACGCCCGACAGCGTCACCGAGGATAGCTGACAGCCGACGCAATTGCCGGACAGCCGGACATAGACGATGTTGCCGTCGACGCTGACGAACTCGCAAATCGCCGCCGTCGCGCTGCAGATGCGGCCGCATCTCCTCGATCGCCTCGGTGATCAGCACTTCCCTGCGGCGGCGCATCGACCTGCGCGGCGCCGGGCACAGGTGCCGGCTTCGGCGGCGGCGACTTCGGCGCAGCGCGCAGATGCGCCGGCGCCGCCTTTGCGGCGAAGATGTTGGCGGCCGGAGCCGGCGCGCCGGTCGGCTTGAGGTCGATCGCGCGCTGCGGCGACGAGCCGGGGCGATAGGCCTTGGCGGGTTCGATCAGACCATCTTCCACCATCTCGGCATTGACGCGCGCCAGCAGCGTTTCGACCTGCTTGAAGCAGGAGCTGCAGCTCGACGCCGCCTTGGTGTAGTCGGTGACTTCGTCGAGGCTGGTGAGGCGATTGAAGCGAATGGTGCGCTCGATCAGCATCTGGCCGACGCCGAGACATTTGCACGCCGGCGCGCTGTCGGCCTCGGCCAGCGATTTGTCGCCGCGATAGTCGGCGATCGCGCGCTGCAAGGCTTCGTAGTTCATCACCGCGCAATACATCCTGTGGCGCGGCAGGCCGCCGGCGGATTCGGCGATATCGGCGGCCGTGACGGCGGCGGCTTCGTCGAGCGTCTTGCCGGTAACGATGCGGGCAGCGGCCGAAGACGTAGTAATCGCCGAGCTGCCGCCGAACGCCTGGAAGCTCGCTTCGGCGATCCGTCCCGACGGTTCGACTCGCAGCATCAGCTTGACCGCATCGCCCCAGCGGATGCTGCCGAAGCTGCCGACCGCATTGGCCTGCGGCAACGGCCCGGCATTGGCCGGCGTGGTGAAAGGCTCTTCGATTCTGTCGAGCTCACGCAGCATGGCGATTGTCCCGGTTGGAAGGCCTCAGCCGAACGACTTGCCGCAGCCACATTTGGTGCCGGCATTGGGATTGTCGAAAGTGAAGCCGGAGCCTTCCAGGCTCTCGACGAAATCGATCGTCATACCGTTCAGCAGCGGCTGGCTGTCCGGATCGACGAAGACTTTGACGCCGCCGGCTTCGACCACCGCGTCGTCGACGCGCGGCTCGGCGTCGAGACCGATCAGGTACTTGTAGCCGGCGCAGCCGCCGGCCTCGACCATCACCCGCAAGCCCGCCTCGCTCTTGCCGGCGCGCGACATCGCGGCCTTGACGGCGTTACCAGCTTGTTCGGTCAGGATGATCATGGTCGGCCTCCGTGCGTTGGGTCCGACACAGGAATTGCAACCGCCGTGCCACGCCGGGCGGCATTGCTAAGCGGCTGATGACGCTTGTGATTATTGCGCGTGCGACAAATGTCGGAGGTCCGACATGGTCGCGAAGCCGACGGTTTCCGACAATGGATCGCAGCTAGTCACCAAGCACCGTGCAGGCGTCACCCTCCCCTGGAGGGGGAGGGTCGGCACTCAGGCCGCGAAGCGGACTGGGTGACGGGGTGGGGTGAGCCGCCGGCACGGCGTTTGAGCTACAGGCCCGGAGTCATGAATTGCAGGCACGGCCTCTGCGATTAGCGCGCGGTGATGAGCCACAAGCGTGTCCCTTGTCTCTTCGCCACCCCACCCCGCTCGCTGCGCGAGCGACCCTCCCCCTCCAGGGGAGGGTGAAGAGCGGCGCTGCTTCGTCACGCCACGCTCGCCGCCCGCAGCTCCACCTCGCGCCGGCGCATTGCCATGCGGCTTTCGCCACTCTCCTCGCCGAAGCATTCGGCGAAGTCGTTGCACTGGGCGCACGACGGTGTCGAGCACATCACCATGCCGTCGTCTTCGCAGAGCTTGCGATAGAAGTAGCGCTTCCAGCGCATGTTGCGGGTGTTGCCTTCGGCCAGCGGCGCGAAGTGGCGCAGCAGCAGCCGGGACAGCTCGCCGCGATTGCGCAGACCGAGATCTTCCCACAGATGGCTCGGCTCCAGCGCGCGGCGGGCCACCAGCGCGGCGAGCCAGCGACTGATCGCGCCGCTGGTCGAGCGATGCGCCAGCAACAGGTCGCGGACCATCGCGGCTTCCTCGTCGTCTTCGGCGTCGTCGAGCGCCAGCACCGACAGCACGACGGAGACGTGCGGGAACATCATGGCGACCAGCGCGGCGAACTCGTCCGACGACAGGCCGCAGCGACTCGCGACCGGTCCCGGCTCGGTGAGCGCCACTGACAGGATCGACGCCAGCACGTGGCGATCGAACGCGCGATCGTCGTCGATGCACGCTTCGGCGGGCGTGCAGCCGGTCAGCGCCCGGTAGACCAAAGCGGGCGACGACGCGAAGCTCGAAGCCGCGACGCGCAGCGGCACCGCTGCCGTCACCGTCGCATCGATCGCTGCCGCCGCGCTGGCCATGGCGTCTCTCCTTAAAGCCCGAGTTCGCTGGCCTTGACGTGGGTCTGGCAATCCTTCGGGCAGACCCGGTTGCAGGCCGAACAGCCGATGCAATTGCCGGCCTGGTCGAGCACCATCACCTTGCGGACGAATTCCTCGTCGTCATCGTCGTTCTCGAGACTGCAGGCGACGAGTTCGCCGTCCTCGTTCACGCCCATCAGGTGCATGACGTCGCGGGAGCACACTTTGTAGCAGCGGCCGCAGCCGATGCACTTGGCGCCGTCGATCGCGGTGATGTAGGTCGGCTCCCACGCCTTGCCGTCGCGGGTGGAAAAAATCGCCATAGTTATTACTCCTGCAGCGCGGCCCCCTCGCCGCGCGAAATTCGGCTTTTGGCTTCGGCCGCGTCAGGCGGCCTTGGCTTCCAGCTCCTTCAAGGTCTTGCGCGCGGCATCGAGCGCCGCGTACGCATCCTGGGTGTCCTGCGCCACCGTCATGATGGTCTGCCAATTGATCGGCAGCTCTTCGGACAGGTCGTGCAGATTCATCTTCATCGTCGTGGCGCGCGCCGACAGTTTCTTGATCTCGGCCTTCAGCGTCTCGATGTCGGACATGCGTGTCTCGCTCGCGTTAGAGGTTGGCGACGTCGGGATATTTGCGGATCATTTCGGCGCCGGCGCCGACCAGCTTGTCGCCCTCCTCGGCCAGCTTGCCGAGATTGTCGAAGCCGAAGCGATGCGCGTCGCGCATGTGCTTGTTGATGACGATCAGCCGGCCGGCGGACAGGATCATGCGGCCGAAGCCCTCGTGGTGCATCTTCATCATCGGCGACACCATCACCTTGGTCTCGCGTTCGATCGACAGCGCCACCGCATTGTAGAACAGCTCGATCCGCCACAGCGTCTCCGGATCCGGATCGCCCATGATCGGGATCTCGCGGCGCTTGGCCTTGTCGACGATGAACGGCTCCAGCAGCTTGAGATCGGACTTGCCGTCCCAGACGCCGTGGGTGTCCTGGGCGCGGAGCTGCTTCACCAGCTCCTTGACGAACAGCGAGTCGAGCGCGGCGTCGGCAGTAATCGCTTCGGTCATGTCAGGCCTCGTCGGCAAAATCGAACGTACGCTCTTCGCCCTTCATCAGCGCCTTGCGCAGCCACGGCGGCGGCACGCCGCGCAGCACGCCCTGCAGCTTGGTGATGAGGTCGGTGATCAGCTCGGGCTGCGGCAGTTTGAGCGGATGCACCTGGGCGGCGACGACGCGGGCGGCGCCGGAGCCGCCGATCGCGGTGCAGTACATGATCGCGCAATCCCGGATCGCGTCGATCTTGGCGGCCAGCTTGTCCTCGTTGCCGTCTTCCTTCTCCTCGGCGAACTGCGCCGCCTCGACGAAGCGAAAATCGTCCGGCGTGACTTCGTAGATGGCGATGTTGCGGGCCCAGCCGAAATGCGCATCGACGCGCTTGAGGTCCTGGGTGGCGAAGGCGACTTTCATGCCTCGTCTCCGTTGCTGATCATCGGCAGTCTCCTTCGCTTGCGAACTAATGAGCCGTAATCGGCGCATCGAACCGTTCCGGGCGAGCAGCGGCATCACGCCAGCTGCTCACATCCGGCTCCTTGATGGCGGCAATGAACACATTGCCGATGCTGAAGATCAGATCGCGGGTGCCGCGATAGCCGACCGCGACCTGATGTGCGGCGCCGAGCCGATCGAACATCGGCAGCCCCATACGAAACAGCGGCACGCCGAGGCGCTCCGCCGCCTGGCGGCCGTGCGAGTGAGTCACGAGAAGATCGCAGTCCTCGCCGCGGCGTTCGAGATCTTCGAGATCGCCGATCAGCACTTCGTCGCTCGGGACCTGCTCGAGGATCGGCGAGGTCGTCGTGGTCACAGCGGCGCTGACGGTGCACCCCATGTCGGCGAGGAAACCGCTGATGTTGAGCAGCATGTCAGGCTCGGCGCCGATCGCGACCTGCTTGCCGCCGAAATAGAAATGGCCGTCGAGCATGGCGTCGACCAGCTGGCTGCGCTGGCGGCGATACTTTGCCGGCACCGGCCGACCGCTGATCTGCGCCAGCGTCGCCATCAGTTCGTCGCCGGCCGCGAGCCCGGTCAGACGGCGTAGCAGCGTGAACGGCATGCCGGCCTTGGCTTCCAGCGCAACAGCGGCCTTCCGCATCTGTTCGCCGAGCGCCAGCGTATGTGCGGCCGAGCCCATGGCCGCAACCTCGGCGACCGACACACCGCCGTGCGTGGTCGGTGTAAAGTCGTCGGGCAAATGGCCGTCGAGCGAGCCGGAGATGTCCGGCAGGAAGGTCGGCTGCAGGCCGAACGCCTCGATGATGTCGCGCAGCTCGTCGATATCGCCCGGCGTCAGATGACTGCCGGCCAACACGTTGAGCTTGACGGCATCGCGCGCCGCACCCGGCGCCGGTGCTTCGACCAGCGTCTCGACGATGCGGGTGACGGTGGCGGCAAAGCCGTCTTCTAACGCGCCCTTGAAGTCCGGCGTCGACACCGACACCAGCGCCACGTTGGCGAGCTCGGGATGCTTGCGGCGCACTTCCTTGATGAAGCCGTCGAGGTCATCGCCTTTGATCTCGGTGACGCCGGTGGTGCAGATGCCGATCACGTCGGGCTTGGTGCGGCCGACGATGTTGACGATCGCCTGCTCGACATTGTCGAAGCCGCCGAGAACAGTCGCGACTTCGCTCATCGCGGTCGTCTGCATCGGGATCGACTCGCGGAAGTGCCGCACGAACAGCACCAGGCCGAACGACGTACAGCCCTGGGAGCCGTGCAGCAGCGGCATGCAGTTGCGCAGGCCCATGAACGCCAGCGAAGCGCCGAGCGGCTGACTCATCCGCAGCGGATTGACGGTGCAGGACTTGGTCGAGGTGACGATCTTGGCCATCGTCCTCTCCTCACGCCACCCGCGCTGCGGGCATCGCCGCGGCAGCGTTTTGCGCGGCATCCGCCGCATTCGCCGCGTCGGCGCGGCTCTCCCAGGTGATCTCTTCCCACGGCGGCGCCGAGCGCACCTGATCCCAGATCGGATTCGACAGCGCCTTTTCGATTTGCCGCACCATCTCGACGATGCCGACATAGCCGCAATAGGCGTAGCTGCGTTCCTGGTTGATATCCATCCAGGGCATCCGCGCTTTGAGCGCGACGAATTGCGAGCGGCCGCCCGACAACATGATGTCGGCCTGGGCCTCTTTCAGCATCTTGTACATTTCGCGCGGGCGCAGATCGTCGATCTGGTGGACGTCGGGGCTCATCTCCTTGAGCCGCTCCTTGTCTTCCTTGGTCGACTTCTTGACGCTGGTGCCGACGATGGTCAGCCCCGCCTCCTGCAGCGCCGCCACCACCGACCACGACTTCACGCCGCCGGTGATCAGCAGCACCTTCTTGCCCGCAAGCCGCGGCGTATAGGCCTGGATCGCAGCGAACGCCTTGGCTTCCTCGCGCGCGATCAGCGCCTCGACGCGGTCCATCAGCTCGGCGTCAGCGCCGCGGGCAATCAACAGCCGGGCGATCTGGCGCAGCGACTCCGAGGTGTCGCTGATGCCGTAGAACGAGCCTTCGAAATACGGGATGCCGTAGCGCTCTTCCATCTTGCGGGCGACGTTGATCATCGCCGTCGAGCACACCATCATGGCGGCGCGGGCACGGTGCGACTGGGCAACCTCGTGATAGCGCGCGTCGCCCGACAGGCACGACAGGATGCGGATGCCGAGCTCGTCGAGCAGCGGCTTGACCTGCCAGAGTTCGCCGGCGACGTTGTATTCGCCGATGATGTTGATGTCGTAGGGGGTGGTGAATTCCGGCTCCCGGGTGCCGATCACGTAGTCCAGCATCGCCTCGCCGGCGAGCTTGTTGCCGAGATTCTTAGGGCCGACGAAGCCAGGTGAGATGATCGGGATGCAGGGCTTGCCGAATTTCTCGGCCGCCACCTTGCAGACCGCGACGATGTCGTCGCCCATCATCGCCGGCACGCAGGTCTGATACACGAACACCGCGGGCGGGTCGTACTTCTCGATGATTTCCTTGATCGACCGGAACAGCCGCTTCTCGCCGCCGAACACGACGTCGTTTTCGTTCATGTCGGTGGTGAAGCCGGTGCGATACAGCTTCGAACCCGATGACTTGACGCCGCGGTTGTCCCAGGACGAGCCTTCGCAGGCGATCGGACCGTGCACCAGGTGCGCGACGTCGACGATCGGCTGCAGGGCGATCTTGGCGCCGTCGAAGGCGCAGCCGCCGGCTGCGCCCCCCGGCTGCAGCGGTTTGCTGCAGCCCTTCTTGCGTACTTTCTCGGACTTGGCCTGATTGGCCGCACAGCCGGGCTCGTTGAAGACCTCTTGAATCTTGTCTGCGAGCCGGCTCATGCGACACTCCCGAAGTGATCAGGTTCTCCGAAGCTGCGGCATCAGCGAATGATGTCGAAGCTGAGGTCGGTCTTTCCGGCGACGTTGGTCGCCTTGTCCATCTCGTCGAAGATCTTGTCGAGGATCTTGACCAGCACGTTGAGCGAGCCCTGATAGCCCCACACCGGCGCGCGGTGGTGGTGATGGCGATCGAAGATCGGGAAGCCGATGCGGATCAGCGGCGTGCCGGTGTCGCGCTCGAGATACTTGCCGTAGGTGTTGCCGATCATGAAGTCGACCGGCTCGGTGAACAGCAGCGAGCGCAGGTGCCACAGATCCTTGCCGGCGTAGACCTTGCAGCCCTTGCCGAACGGCGAGCTATCGAGCAGCGCCTGGACCTTGGCTTCCCAGGTCTTGTTACCGTTGGTGGCCAGGATATGGGTCGGTTCGCCGCCGAGCTCGAGGATGAATTCGGCGAGGCCGTAGCACAGATCCGGATCGCCGTAGATCGCGAACTTCTTGCCGTGGATGTGGGCCGCGGAGTCGGCGATGGCGTCGACCAGCCGGCCGCGCTCCTTGGTCAGCGCCTCGGGGATCTGTTTGCCGGTGATGCGCGAAATCGCCTGCAGGAAGCGATCGGTGCCGGTGATGCCGACCGGGTGATTGAACGCCACAACTTCCTGGCCGTGATCGGCGATCGTCGCCAGCGTCTTCTCGGTGCAGAACTCCTGCATCGAGATCGTCGCCTTGGCGTGGATCGCATTGGCGGCTTCTTCGAGCGTGGTGCCGCCGTCGTACATCCGGAACTCACCGTCGGCAGGGGTGTCCCAGACGTCGCTGTTGTCACCGAAGATGGTGTAGTCGATGCCGAAGCTGTCGAAGATACGCTTGATCTCGCGCAGGTTGCCGACGGTGTAGCCGTCGAAGCCGCCGAGGAAGTTGATCGACTCGTTCGGCTGACGCTCGAGCTTCGGCGCGGTGCCCGACTTGCCGTCCCAGAAGTGCTCGACCACGCCCTTCATCACGTTGTCGTAGCCAGTGATGTGGCTGCCGACGAACGCCGGGGTGTGGGCGTAGGTGACGTCGAAATCGGTCGGGACCGAGCCCTTTTCCTTGGCGTTCTTGATGAACGCGTTGAGGTCGTCACCGATCACTTCCGCCATGCAGGTGGTCGAGACCGCGATCATCTTCGGCTTGTACAGCGAGTAGGCGTTGGCCAGGCCGTCGATCATGTTGTTGAGGCCGCCGAACACCGCGGCGTCTTCGGTCATCGACGAGGAGACGCAGGAGGTCGGCTCCTTGAAGTGGCGAGTGAAGTGGCTGCGATAGTAGGCGACGCAGCCCTGCGAGCCGTGCACGAACGGCAGCGTCTTCTCGAAGCCGACGGCCGCGAACACGGCGCCCAGCGGCTGGCAGGCCTTGGCTGGGTTGATGACGAGCGCTTCGCGGGCGAAGTTCTTGTCCTGATATTCCTTGGTCTTGGTCCAATCCGAGACGCGCGCGACCTCGGCCTCGCCAACGTAGTTCTCGAATTTCTCGCGCTTGTTATCCATCATCTCGGAATATTCGGGCTGATGGAAGAGATCGAAGTGATCGCGGATCTTCTCTGCGGTCTCGGTCATGGTGGTGTCTTTCCCAAATTTGGTTCGCGGGACTTCCGGCGGCTGGCGCCGGAAGCCCGGTGTGAAGGTTCAGCTCAGCTCCAAGGTGCCTTGGTCAGTTTCCAGACCGGGGCATTGATGGCGATGTCCATGTCGCGGGCGAAGATGCCGAACCCGTCGTAGCCGTGATACGGGCCCGAATAGTCCCAGGAATGCATCTGGCGGAACGGAACGCCCATCTTCTGGAAGATGTACTTTTCCTTGACGCCGGAGCCGACCAGGTCGGGCTGCACCTTCTCGACGAACTTCTCGAATTCGTAGCCGGTGACGTCGTCGTAGATCAGCGTGCCGTCCTTCACGTAATGCGTGGTGCGCTGATAGTCGTCGTTGTGGCCGAACTCGTAGCCGGTGCCGACCACTTCCATGCCGAGATCTTCGTAGGCGCCGATGACGTGGCGCGGACGCAGGCCGCCGACATAGAGCATCACCTTCTTGCCTTCGAGGCGCGGGCGATACTTGGCGATCACCGCCTCCATCCGCGGCTTGTACTTGGCGATGACGCGCTCGGCGCCTTCCTTGATCTTGTCGTCGAACTTCGAGGCGATCTCGCGCAAGCTCGCTTCGATCTTGGACGGGCCGAAGAAGTTGTATTCCACCCACGGAATCCCGAACTTCTCTTCCATGTGCCGCGTGATGTAGTTCATCGAGCGGTAGCAGTGCAGGATGTTCAGCTTGGCCTTCGGGGTGTTCTCGAGCTCGGCGATGGTGCCGTCGCCGGACCACTGCGCGATGACGCGCAGGCCCATTTCCTCGAGCAGGATGCGCGAGGCCCAGGCGTCGCCGCCGATGTTATAGTCGCCGATGATCGCGACGTCGTAGGGGGTCGACTGGAAGCCGGCGGTCTTCTCGGCGGCCTTGTCGAACACCCAGTCACGGATCACGTCGTTGGCGATGTGGTGGCCGAGCGACTGCGACACGCCGCGGAAGCCTTCGCAACGCACCGGGATGATCGGCTTGCCGTCGTACTGCTTCGACTTGGCCTTGGACACCGCCTCGATGTCGTCGCCGATCAGACCGATCGGGCATTCCGACTGCACCGAGATGCCCTTGGAGAGCGGGAACAGCTCCTGGATCTCGTCGATGATCTTGCCGAGCTTCTTGTCGCCGCCGAAGACGATGTCCTTCTCCTGGAAATCGGAGGTGAACTGCATCGTGCCGAACGAATCGATGCCGGTGACGCCCTTGTAGTAGTTGCGGCGCGAGCCCCAGCTGTACTGACCGCAGCCGACCGGGCCGTGGGAGATGTGGACCATGTCCTTGATCGGGCCCCACACCACGCCCTTCGAACCGGCGTAGGCGCAGCCACGGATGGTCATCACACCCGGGATCGACTTGATGTTAGACTTGACCGAGCACTCGGCCTTCTCGGCCTCGTAAGTGTTGAGATGCTTGGCGCGACGCTTGGCCGACTTGTCCGGATAGGCCTCCAGGACTTCGGCGATCAGCGCCTTGTTACGTTCCTTGATGTCCGCGGGGGATTCTGCGACTGCGGTGCTCATCGATGTTCCTCGTGTCTGTCGGGGCCGCCGGTGGGGTGGCCGGCCGCGCGTGGCGACCGGCCGGGCGATGCGATCAGGCCGTCGCGGCAGCCTTGGCGGCTTCCTTGGCGGCGAGCTCGGCGAGCTGCTGCTCCTCGGTCTTCATGATGCCGAAGTCGAGCAGCATTTCTTCCAGCTCTTCCATGGTGATCGGGGTCGGGATGGTGCCGTTGCCGCAGTTGGCGTGCACCTTGTTGGCCAGCTCGCGATATTCCTTGGCCTGCTGGCTGTCGGGCGCGTACTGGATCACGGTCTGACGGCGCAGCTCGGCGTGCTGCACGATATTGTCGCGCGGCACGAAGTGGATCAGCTTGGAGTTCAGCTTCTTGGCGAGAGCCTCGGCGAGGTCGAGCTCGCGGTCGGTCTGGCGCTCGTTGCAGATCAGGCCGCCGAGGCGGACGCCGCCCGATGAGGCGTACTTCAGAATGCCCTTGGAGATGTTGTTGGCGGCGTACAGCGCCATCATCTCACCCGACATGACGATGTAGATTTCCTGGGCCTTGTTCTCGCGGATCGGCATCGCGAAGCCGCCGCAGACCACGTCGCCGAGCACGTCGTAGGAGACGTAGTCGACGTCCTCATAGGCGCCGTTCTCTTCGAGGAAGTTGATCGCGGTGATGACGCCGCGGCCGGCGCAGCCGACGCCCGGCTCCGGGCCACCGGCTTCGGTGCACTTGATGCCCTTGTAGCCGATCTTCATCACGTCTTCGAGTTCGAGGTCTTCGACCGAGCCGGCTTCAGCGGCGAGGCTGAGCACGGTGTCCTGCATCTTGGTGTTGAGGATCAGGCGGGTGGAGTCCGCCTTGGGGTCGCAGCCGACGATCAGGATCTTCTGACCCATCTCGACCAGCGCCGCGAGGGTGTTCTGCGAGGTGGTGGACTTGCCGATGCCGCCCTTGCCGTAGAATGCGATTTGCCGAAGTGCCATGTTCTCTCTCCGTTGACCTAGCCGCTTGATCGATGTGCGCGAACTGCGCAGCGTCATTCCGTTTCAAAACCGTCGCACGGCTTGGATGCGGACGTTGCTTCGCGTGATGCTCAGTCAACGATGCCTCGCCTTGCTGATCCCTGTTTTGCAACGACCGTGCCAAGCCTCGCGCAAGCGAAAAAGGCGAGCCTTTTCGTACGGATAGCGGGAACGACCGCACGAACTACGCAGATGTTTAGAATCCGACATCGCCCCCGCGCGGACGACATCAAGGGTGGTGGCTGTTAGAAACGAAACAAACTGATACCGGCTAGGGCGAGCTACACGAGAGCTCGTCGCAATTGGCCACGTCATCTCTCCGTCATTGCGAGGAGGCGAAGCCGACGAAGCAATCCAGCCCAGTGCACGGAGCTGGATTGCTTCGCTTCGCTCGCAATGACGAGAAAAACATTGAAGCACGCGCGGCCTAACCTCTCCCCGCGCGCGGGGAGAGGTCGGATCGCATCGTCAGATGCGATCCGGGTGAGGGGGCGCCTCCACGAGGCTCAGCGCTTGTGAGATGTTTAAGAGAACGAGGGTGACAGTCGGCGCTCGGCCGTGGGGAGACGCCCCCTCATCCCACCCTTCTCCCCGCGCGCGGGGAGAAGGAGCACGCCGTGCGGGCGGCGATGTATCGAGACCAGACGGGCGAAACTACGCCGTCAGCGCGTGGCCCTGCAGCGCCTCGGCCAAT
Organism: Rhodopseudomonas sp. B29; assembly: GCF_000333455.1. Lineage (GTDB taxonomy): Bacteria > Pseudomonadota > Alphaproteobacteria > Rhizobiales > Xanthobacteraceae > Rhodopseudomonas. The sequence continues at coordinate 385 of NZ_BADD01000366.1, read as the reverse complement.
TCGGCGACGAACTTCGGCAGCGGCAGCTCCAGCCGGGTGATGTTCTGTTCGTCGAGGAAGCGCTGCTCGTTCTTGGTCGGTGTCTCGGGCAGCACCGCCCAATGGCGGTCCGAGGAGCGCTTCATGATCTGGCGCGGATAGACCCGGTCGAGCTGGCTGTCGAAACGACAGCCAAGGAACAGGAGGTGGCGGTCGGTGCGGATCTGTTGCACCGGCTGCGGGATCGGAGTCTGGATGTCGATCTCGGTCAGGACTTCGACAAAGTCGCTGTCCGACACGATGAAATTGGCCGCCGGCGCCACCGAGCCGAGCGGCTGATACAGCAGCGTCGACCACGAAGCGGCTTCATCCGGCACCGGCGAATACAGCGGCATGTCCTGCGGCT
>NZ_BADD01000367.1 GCF_000333455.1 Rhodopseudomonas sp. B29 | reverse complement strand
CGGGCCTGCGCTGCTGCGCAGCGCATCCCGGAATGACAGAAGAGAGGGCTTGGTTGAAGCGGGATTCCAGGTTCGCTCACTGCGTGAGCGCCCCGGAATGACTGGTAGAGAGTATCCCTTGAACGTGAGTTAGTTCACGCCAAGGCGAGCATCTCGCGCACGCTCGCCGGCCACTTGGCCGTATCCACCCCGTGCGTGGCGAACAGTGCCACAGCCAGGCGGTCCATGCCGAAGGCGACGCAGCCGGTGTGGGCGGGCTGGCCGGCGGCGTCCTGGATGCCCCAGGTGACGCCGAAATGTTCGCGGTGATAGTTGAAGCTCATGCAGGCGGTCGGGGATTCTTCCGAACGCAGCGGGATCAAGAGCTCGAACTTGAGCGCCTGCTGCACCTGACTCACCGCCTTCATCTGGCCGACGCGGCCGAAGAACGGATCGGACGCGGTGTCGACGCGGAATTTCAGGCCGAGATCGGCCGCGATCGCCTGCGCCTTGACCATCCAGCGCTCGCGGAACGCGGCGACGTCTTCCGGCGCACCGATGCAGACATATTCACGCATCCGGAACGACTGCAGACGGTCGAGATGCTTGGACGGCTCGCGGCGGAAACAATCTGCCGCGACGTCGAAGCGCAGGCCGCCTCCCGGCAGCGGGCCGCGGCTAGCGGCCAGCGGATACACCGGGTAGCAGGCCGCCGGCGACAGCACGAGGTCGGCCGGCGACAGCGACGTGGTCCAGTCGCCGCCCCGATCGAACCGGGTCACCGCGGCGTTGATTTCCTGTTCGGTGCCGTGCAGACCGCAGACGCAGCCGAGCAGATTGGGGAAGCTCTTCAGATAGCCGGACTTCTCGAGCTGCGCCCGGCTCATCACCGGCGGAAACCGCATCACTTCGGTGCCGTCCTCGCGATGCCGCGAGATCAGCGCCGCCAGCTTCTCGATGACGCCCTCGTACAGCGCAGTGCGGGCGTAGACGCCGTCCGCGCCCATCGGATGAAACAGGTGCGCGGCGAGATGATCGAGCGGATCGACCGGGGTCGCAGACGGAACAGAGCGGATCGCGATATTCATCGGAAGCGGCCTCCTCTTGTCGTTGTTATGTTTTGTCTCAGTCGCGCAGGCCGAGCGGCACCGTGCTCATCAGGCTGGCGGTGGCGATATTGCTCAGGATGCGATCGTTGTTGATCATCAGCGGCGCCGACAGCACGTCGCGCAGATGCCGCCCGACGGTGAAGTCGCCGTCGTTGCGATACCCCGACAGGCCGCAGGCCCGCATCGCGCTCATCACGGTCTCGACCGCGAGTTCCGAGGCCTCGACCTTGAGCAGATTGATCGACGACTGGAAGTCCAGCGAAGACAGCGCGCGCTCGTCGTATTCCCGTGCCGCATAAGCGTCGAGATGCGCGGCGATCAGCGCGCGCAGCTTGATCAGCGAGGCCTTGGCCGAATTGTAGTGCTTGGCGCCCGGCGGCATCTGCCCGCCGGCGCCGCGCGCCGCCTTGCGGATGAACGCCTGCGCGCGGTCGACCGAAGCGGCCGCGATGCCGGCCCAGGCCGACGACCAGCTCAGATGCGCCACCGGCGTCATCGTCTGGGCGTGAATGCGCTCGTACGGCTCGGCGAACACCTGATCGACCACGCCCTTGGCGCGCAGTTCGAAGCCGGTGGAACGGGTGCCGCGCATGCCGAGCGTCTCCCAGCCCAGCGTCGGCTTCAGCGTGTAGTCTTCCTTGGTGAACACCGCCAGCACCTGATCGGACGACGCGGCATCGGACGCGCGGCGCGCGATGGTCATCACGCCATCGGCTTCGGCGCCGTAGGAAATCACGGTCGCGTCGCGCACCAGCGACACGCCATCGGCGGTGACGTCGACGGCCGCGGCGCTGGAGCGGATGTTGCCGCCGTTGTTGCCTTCGGTGGTGGAGGATGCCAGCAGCAACTGCTCGCGGGCGATGCGGCGCATCAGCGTCTCGAGCCACTCGTTGCCGCGGCCGTGGCGGACCAGGCAAGCCACCTTGGTCTGGTGCATGGCGACGATCATCGCCGTCGAGGAGCAGGCGCGGCCGAGCGTGTAGCACATCTCGGCGACGTCCTCGATCGACGCCCCCTCGCCGCCGAATTCGACCGGAATCTGCGCGCCGAGCAGGCGATGTAGCTTGGCGGCGTCGAGCGCGGCTTTGGGGAACCGGCCTTCGCGATCCACCGCCTCCGCATCGGCGGCAGCGATCTCCGCGACTTTGGCGCCACGTTCTGTCAGCGGCACGACGGCGGGTGCGAACACATCGGCGGGCCGCATATCACGGACGGGTTGCTCGCTGATCATCGCCATGGCCTGAACTCCTCCCGCAACGGTCTTCGATAAATGAATGTGTCGGACATCCCGACGACTGCGGCGCAGGCTAGGAATTTGATTCAAATGCGTCGAGGAGATTCAAAGTGAATCAATTTGGATTCGAAATGGAGGGTTAATCCCCGCTTTCGCGAATAGCGCGACTTTTCGACGATCGCGTTAGCGTTAATTAGCGATGCGCGCGATGTGCCGGTATCCGCAATTGTTTCTATAAACTTTCTGCGATTACATCTCTGTAACATCAGGTTCCGGCAGCCATCGCGTCACCACGCCGGATCGCTTTGTTACTTGTGGAGTACACGACATGCAGACGGGCCTCGATGCCGATATCCAGGGCCGGATCACCACGCTGGTCGAAGAGATTCTCGCTGCCAATTCGCTGCCGGGCGGCGTCAAGCCGGACACGCATCTGGCCGACGCTGGCCTGACCTCGATGGAGATGGTCAATCTGATGCTGGGCGTGGAAGCCGCGTTCGATCTGACGCTGCCGCAGTCCGACATCACGCCGGAGAATTTCCAGTCGGTCGAGACGATCACCAGGCTGGTCGCGCAGCGACTGCACGCGCACGCGGCGTAAGACCCATTCAAGACGACAACTAACAACCAGCACATTCGAGAAACAGGAGGCCCCCAGATGTCCAACCCTTTCATCCTCACGTCCAAGACCGATGTCGAGTTGCGGCCGGCACCGATCGAGCCGTCCTGGATCACCGAGGGTAATCCGACCGCGACCAACTGCACGCTGTCGCGCAGCGCGGACGGCATGGCGTCGACGATCATCTGGCAGTGCACCGAAGGCAAATTCGAGTGGCACTACGACATCGACGAGACCATCTGCATCCTCGAAGGCTCGGTGGTGATCGAGAGCGATGGCATGCCGGCGAAGCGCTACGGCCCCGGCGACGTGATCTTCTTCAAGGACGGCGCCGTAGCGCGCTGGCATGTCGAGGGCCATGTCCGCAAGATCGCGTTCTGCCGCCGCACCCAGCCGAAGCTGGTCGGGCTGGCGGTTCGCGCCTTCGCCAAGCTGCGCTCGATGCTGATGCCGTCTTCGGCGCGGCCGGTGCAGTCGCTGCTCGGCGCAAACTGATCATCAGCGATTTCTGCGGCACAAGGCCGCACGACAGCAAAGGCGGATCGCATGTCGATCCGCCTTTTTGTTCTCTTGACGCCGCGTAGTTTGGATTGATTTGCCGCAAAGCGGCGGCCCGCGCGTTCTGGCATTCCCTTCTAAAGTCGCATCGGGGTGCAGCGGGCAGCGATGGATTGTTTTCAGAGCAGATCAGGCAGACCGGCGATCCTGGCGATCGTCTACAAGGACAGCGGCGCGGCCTGCCGGATGCTTTCGGAACTCGGCCATCGGCTGCGTGACGGCGGCGCTTACGTCTCGGGACTCGTCGGCTACCAGCCAGCGCGCGGACAGACGCCGCGCTGCGACATGGAAGTCGAAGAACTGTCGTCCGGCTTTATCCTGCAACTCACCGACGACTGCAGCCGTCAGCAACACGGCTGCCGCATCGATCCGGCAGCGATGCAGGAAGCCGCGGCGCTGATCAGCGCCTCGTTCGCCAAGGGGCCGGATCTGCTGATCATCAACAAATTCGGTCAGCTCGAGGCCGACGGCGGCGGACTGATCGACGTCATCAGCGAAGCCGTCGATCACGGCATCCCGGTGATGGTCGGCGTGCCGGAGCGCCTGCTGCGGCAGTGGCGCAGCTTCACCCAGAACCTCGCCGAAGAAGCCACCCCGGAGTCAC
>NZ_BADD01000368.1 GCF_000333455.1 Rhodopseudomonas sp. B29 | reverse complement strand
CGCACTATCTGATCGGCCTGCTCGACGATCTGCAGTACGACACCGTGTATCACGAGCATCTGCGCCACTACACCGTCGGCAGCCTCGCTTACCTGCTCGGCATGCACGGCCTGGAAGTGTTTCACGTCACCAAGATCCCGACCCATGGCGGCTCGATCCGGGTCTATGCGGCGCGCAAGGGCACCCACGAGGTGCGGCCCAGCGTCAAGCAGATC
>NZ_BADD01000369.1 GCF_000333455.1 Rhodopseudomonas sp. B29 | reverse complement strand
CAGCGACATCGTCAGGCTTACTTCGCGGTTTGACGGCCGCGCGCTTGCGCCACCACTTTCTTGACGCATCAGCATCCAGCGCCGCCGCGACCTTGTAGGGGCCGATCAGATACACCGGCGTGCCCTGCAGGCCCATCGAATCGGCCTGCGACAGCGTCCGCCGCAACAGGGCTGTGATCGCATCGCCGTGCGTATCGAGGTCGGTTTGCAGCTTCGGCATGTCGACGCCGGCGGCTGCGACGGCATCGCGCATCTGATCCTTGGAGATACCGTGACCCGGGATCGCCATCATGGCGTCGTGAGCCGCCTGATACTTGCCCTGGAACTTGGCGCCGAGCGCCATCTGCGCACCGTACACCGAGGCTTCGGTGAGGATCGGCCAGTCCTTGTAGACCAACCGGATCTTGCCGTCGTCGTGAACCACGCGTTCGAGATCGGGCTCGGCTTTCTTGCAGAACGGACAGTTGTAGTCGAAGAACGTCACGATGGTGACGTCCCCTTTGGGATTGCCGTTCTCGGGTGCGTCCGGATCATGCAGGATCGCATTGGCATCGATGCCGTCGGCCCAGGCCTGCGGCCCACGCAGGTACTGGAACAGCGGCGCGGCGGCGAGTGCGCCGAATAGCATCAAAGATTGTCTGCGGTTCATCGAAGTCTCCTCGGAAATCGTCGTCAGGAAGATGCGCCGACGCGTTGCAGCGTCTGCGCGAAAGCATCGGCGGAGGTTTCGCCGACGATGCGGGCCACGGAAATCTCGTCGCCGCTCTGCGCGCGCAGAAATACCACGGTGGGCGGACCGACCACGTCGAAGCGCTTCATGAGCGCCGTGCTGTCTTGATTAGTCGCGGTGACGTCGACGCGAAGCTGGGTCACGCCGGCCAGTTGCCGTTGCACGCCCGGCGCGGCGAACACGTCGCGCTCCATCGTCTTGCAGGCCGTGCACCAATCGGCGGAGTAATCGATCATGATCGGCCGGCCGGCGCGGCGCGCCTGCGCGATCGCCTTATCGAGCGCCGGCAACGACGTCACGGTCTTGATGGCAGCGGCCGACGCGGGCGGGGCATTGCCGCCGAAGAAAACGGCGAGCGGCCGCATCGGATCGTCGGCTCCACCCGCGGCGCCGACGATCAACGCGGCTCCATAGATGAAAAGCGCCAGACCCGCGGCTTTGCCCAGGCGCCGGACGGCGCCGCTCGCCGCGGCGAGCCGGTCGAACGCGCCGACGAACACCGCGGCGCCGATCGCCAGTGCCGCCCACAACAGCAGAGTGAACGTGCCGGGCAGCACGCGTCCGATCAGCACGATGGCAACGCCGAGGAACACAACGCCGAACGCTTTGCGCACGGCGATCAGCCACGGACCCGAGCGCGGCAGGATGCCGCCGCCGAACGTCCCGACCAGCACGAGCGGCGCCCCCATGCCGAGCCCGAGGGCGAACAGTGCCCCTGCACCCCGTGCCGCATCGCCGGTCTGCGCGACATACAGTAAGGCCGCCGCCAGTGGCGGCGTCACACATGGACCGACGATCAGCGCCGAGGTGAAGCCGAGCGCAGCCGCCCCGAGCAGCGGGCCCGCGCCGCCGGCGACACGGCGCGTCAGGCTGTCGCCGAAGCTTGCGGGCAGCTGCAGTTCGAACAGACCGAAACTCGACAGCGCCAAGGCGACGTAGATCGCCGCCATGACGGCGAGCGCGGCCGGCGTCTGGAGGACGGCCTGCAGATTCTGGCCGGACCACGCGGCGACCACGCCGAGCAGCGCATAAGCGCCGGCCATCGCCAGCGTGTAGATGCCGGCCAGCGCAAAACCACCCATCGGCGACGGCGTGCCGGCCCGCGTCAGCATGCCGGCGACGATCGGCACCATCGGCAGCACGCAGGGAGTGAACGCCAGCAGTAAACCGAAGCCCGCAAAGGTCAGGAGCAACGGCAGCCAGGCTTGCGTCATCGAGGGCAGCAGATCTGACCCGCCGCTCGTCGGCGCAGCCGAGTCGTCCGCAGCGGGCGGCGTCGGCCAGTCGATCTGCGGCCCCGACCGGGCAGCGTCCGCAACCGTGACGTTGCCCGTGATCAGATCGGCATGCGCAGTGACCGGCGGATAGCAGATGCCGCGCTCGGCACAGCCTTGATACACGACATCCAGGCGCGTGGCGCCGTTCAGGGCATCGTTCGGAACAAGCGCCGTGAGGTTGTTGTGATAGACCTCGGTGGCGCCGAAATTCGGGTCGTCCTTGACCTCGCCGGCCGGCAGGTCGACCTTCAGCCGCGCGCCATCCGGCGTCCGCACCACGATCTTGTCGCGGTACAGATAGTCGCCCGGCGCGATCGTCCAGGTCAGCCGCGCACCGTCGCTGCCGGCTGAAGCCGACAGGACGAAGGGCAACGCCTTTGCTGCATCGGCCGCGACACTGACGGCCGCGGCTGCGAACGCGAAAACGACAAGAATGATGAAGCGACAGAAGCAACGAAGTGCCATGGTTCCCCGCGATCAGGAGCGGACGCGTAGCACTGTCGCCCGCCAGCTTAAGCCAGCCTTAAGGCTGAGGTCGCAGGTGCTGGAGCAGAGGTGATCGATCCATGCGCATTCTGGTGATCGAGGACGACGCGATGATCGCAGACGGCATCCGTGCCGGGCTCGCGCTCGGCGGCGCGAGCGTCGATTGCGTCGCGACCTGCGAGGATGCACGCGCGGCGCTGGCGGCCGGCAGTTTCTCGGCGATCGTGCTCGACATCATGTTGCCGGACGGCAGCGGCATCGATCTGCTCCGCAGCATTCGCGGCGGCGGCGACGCGACGCCGGTGCTGCTGCTGACTGCACTCGACGAAGTCGGCGATCGCATCGCCGGACTCGACTCCGGGGCCGACGATTATCTCGGTAAGCCGTTCGATCTCGACGAGCTCGGTGCGCGGTTGCGCGCCATCGTCCGCCGTCGCGACGGACGCGCCGCCACTTGTCTCGAACACGGTTCTATCAAGTTGTTCCCCGCGGAGCGCTCCGCCATGCTGGGCGAGGCTGCCATTCCGCTGTCGCGGCGCGAATTCGCGGTGCTGCATGCACTGATGGAGCGTCCAGGCGTCGTGCGCTCGCGCGGCGAACTCGAAGAGCGGCTTTACGGCTGGAACGACGAGATCGACAGCAACGCCGTCGAAGTCCACATCCACAATCTGCGCAACAAACTCGGCCGCACCGCGATCGAGACCGTGCGCGGCATCGGCTATCGGATGAAACCGCAATGATCGGATCACTACGACTGCGGCTGTTTCTCGTCCTGTTCGGCGCCACCGGAATCGTCTGGGTCGCGGCCGCGATCTGGATCGCCACCAGCAGCCAGCGCGAGCTCGAGCACGTACTCGATACCAGGCTGCAGGAGGCCGCGCGAATGGTGGCGTCGCTGGTCGGCAGCATGGATGGCCGCGTTCCGAAGACGCTGCCCTCGATGCAGGCTCCGCTGCCGGCCGGCAACTACGAGCGGCAGCTGTCGTGTCAGGTCTGGTCCCTGACTGGCACGATGATCGCGCGCTCCAGCGGCGCACCCGAAAAGGAGCTGAGCAACGAACCGTCGGGCTTTTCGGAACGCCAGGTCGACGGCGAAACGTGGCGGATCTACGCGATTCAGGACGAGGCCAAGGGTTTTCGCGTGCTGGTGGGCGATCGGCTGGGCTTGCGCGATCGCCTGGTCTCCGACTTGATCAAGGGTGTGATGGCGCCGGCGCTGCTGATCGCGCCGCTGCTCGGGCTGATGATCTGGATCTGCGTCTCCCGCGGGCTCGGGCCGTTGCAGTCGATCGCATCCGATTTGCGTCGGCGCGGCGCCGACGACATGAGCCCGGTCGACGCCAGCCGCGCACCCTCGGAAATCCAACCGCTCACCGATGCGCTGAATACATTGTTCGGCAAAGTGGCGCTGGCGCGCCGCCACGAGCGGGAGATCACCGCGTTCGCGGCGCATGAACTACGTAGTCCGCTGACCGCACTGAAGACCCAGGCGCAGGTCGCGCTCGCTGCCAACGATCCGGCGGTGTCGCGCGCCGCGCTGCATCAAATCCTGCTCGCCGTCGATCGTGCCGCCCGGCTGGTGCGCCAACTTCTAACGCTGGCGCGGCTCGATGCACAGGACCAGATCGAAGACGTCGTGCCGGTGGAGCTGCAGCCGCTGATCGACGACGTCGTCCGCGCGACACCGCACGCAGATGGAGTCGCCGTGATCGTCGATCAGACGTTGGCGCATGTCACCTGGACGGGCAATCGCGAATGTTTCGAGCTGGCGCTGCGCAACCTGCACGAAAACGCCGTGCAGTATCTGCGCGGCGGCGGCGAGGTGTGCTGGCGGGCGGATGCCGGCGGCCACATGATTGTGGTCGAGGACACCGGCCCAGGCGTGCCGGACGACGAAATCGGGAAGATCGGCCAGCGCTTCTTCCGCGGTCGCAACAAATCGCCGATAGGCAGCGGGCTCGGCCTCGCCATCGCGACGCTGGCGCTGAAGCGCACCGGCGCCGAGCTCCGCCTCGCCAATCGCACCGACCGCAGCGGCTTCCGCGCGACGATCAGAATGCAGCGCGCGTAAGTGGAGCGAAGCGCTCGAAGCGGGCTGCTACCAACCGGGCTCGCGAGCGCTTCACATCCGTTGCCGTTACGCCTTCTGCAGCGCCGCCAGCAGATCCTCGATCAGGTCGTCCTTGTGCTCGAGCCCGACCGACAACCGGATGAAGCCGTCGCTGATGCCGAGTTCGGCACGGGCTTCCGGCTTGAGGCGCTGATGCGTCGTGGTCGCCGGGTGCGTCACCAGGCTCTTGGCGTCGCCGAGATTGTTGCTGATCTTCACCAGCTTCAGCGCGTTGAGGACACGGAACGCGCCGGCCTTGCCGCCCGTCACTTCGAAGCCGACCAGCGTCGAACCGGCGCCCATCTGCTTCTTTACCGTGGCGGCCTGCGGATGATCGGCGCGGCCGGGATAGACCAACCGCGGCACCTTGGCATGACCGGCGAGCGCATCGGCGATCGCCGCCGCGTTGCTGGTCTGCTTCTCGACGCGGATCGACAACGTCTCCAGGCCCTTGAGCAGCACCCAGGCATTGAACGGCGACAGCGACGGGCCGGTCTGGCGCAGATACATCTGCACGTGTTCTTCGATGAAGGCGGTCGACGACAGCACCACGCCGCCGAGACAGCGGCCCTGGCCGTCGATGTGCTTGGTGGCGGAGTACACGACGACGTCGGCGCCGAGCTTGAGCGGGCTCTGCCAGATTGGCGTCGCGAACACGTTGTCGACCACAAGGCGCGCACCGCCCGCATGGGCGATCTCGGCGATCGCGGCGATATCGAGCACGTCGAGTGTCGGGTTGGTGGGGCTCTCGAGGAAGCAGGTCTTGGTATTCGGCCGCATGGCGGCCTGCCACTGGTCGAGATCGAGGCCGTCGACCAGCGTCGACTCGATGCCGTAGCGCGGGCACAGATCCTCGACGATGTAGCGGCACGAGCCGAACATCGCCTTGGAGGCGACGACGTGATCGCCGGCGCGCAGCGGCGCCAGGATCGCCGCCGTCACTGCCGCCATGCCGGTGGCGGTGGCGCGCGCCGCCTCGGCGCCTTCGAACTCCGCCATGCGCTGTTCGAAGCTGAACACGGTCGGGTTGGAGAAGCGCGAATATTGGAAGCCGGCATCGTCGCCGGTGAAGCGCGCTTCGCACTGCTCGGCGCTGTCGTAGACGAAACCCTGTGTGAGGAAGATCGCCTCGGAGGTCTCGCCGAACTGCGATCGCAGCGAGCCTGAATGCACCAGGCGGGTCTCGCGGCGATAATGCGCGGTGTCGGGAAGCGGAATAGTGGGCTTGGCGGATTCTGAGTTAGCTTGGTCGGACATAGGGTCTCCCATGTGCCCGACACGCACGGCGCGGGCACAAAAAAACCGGCCTGGGCTCACGCCTCCGGCCGGGACCAATTGTCCCCGGCCTGTTTAGCGACTTGTTTAACGTGGCTGCAAGCCGGCCGGCTCAAATCACCACGGGATAAATCGGCTCTTAGTCCCCCGCGCTCTTCCCGTCAAGCTGGCGTTCGGCTAGCCGTGTTGGAGCCTGTACCCTGCGTTGCCCGGAGAGCATGGCCAGCCTCCGAAGGACCAAGACCGTGCCGTTCAGCCTGCCGCCCGATGCCCGTGGAATTCTGCCCGACCGCATGATCGCCGCGATGGCGGAGTCGGGGCTGATCCTGCCGGAATATCCGTTCGTCGAGAGCCAGATTCAGCCGGCCAGTCTCGACTTGCGGCTCGGGCCGATCGCCTACCGCGTCCGCGCCAGCTTCCTGCGGGGCCCGGACTCGACCGTTGCCGAGCGCATCGACGAGCTCAAGCTGCACGAGATCGACCTCAGCGACGGCGCCGTGCTGGAGACCAACTGCGTCTACATCGTGCCGCTGTTGGAAAGCCTGGCACTGCCGAAGAGCATCGTCGCCGCGGCCAATCCGAAGAGTTCGACCGGCCGGCTCGACGTCTTCACCCGCGTCATCGCCGACGGCACGCGGCGCTTCGACATGATCGGCGCCGGCTATCACGGCCCGCTCTATGCGGAGATCAGTCCGAAGACATTCCCGGTGCTGCTGCGCGAAGGCTCGCGGCTGTCGCAAGTCCGCTTCCGCACCGGCCACGCCACGCTCGATGCCGACGAACTCGAAGCCCTGCACGATCTCGAGCGGCTGGTGGACAGCGACGACGCCGATCTCGCCGGCGGCGTCGCGCTCAGCGTCGATCTGTCGGGCGAAAACTCCGGCGGCTTTGTGGGCTACCGCGCCAAGCGACACACCGGCGTCGTCGATATCGATCGCCGCGGCGGCTATGCGATGGGCGAATTCTGGGAGCCGATCGCGGCGCGGCCGGACGGCACGCTGATCCTCGATCCCGGCGAGTTCTACATCCTGGCATCGAAGGAAGCCGTCCAGGTGCCGCCCGACACGGCGGCCGAGATGGTGCCGTTCGATCCATTGGTCGGCGAATTCCGCGTGCACTATGCCGGTTTCTTCGATCCCGGCTTCGGCTACGAAGGCGCTGGCGGCACCGGCGCGCGCGCAGTGCTGGAAGTGCGCTCGCGCGAGGTGCCGTTCATCCTCGAGCACGGCCAGATCGTCGGCCGCCTGATCTACGAAAAAATGCTGTCCCGACCGGCCTCACTCTACGGCCAGCGCATCGGCTCCAACTACCAAGCCCAGGGCCTGAAGCTGAGCAAGCATTTTCGGGTGTAGCTGAACGCGCGCACGCTGATTGCGCCAGAGCGGTGCTGCTCTTGGTGGAATCGGATCGAGAAGCGATTTTCGCCGTCTTCCCGAGATGCCCGCGGGGCCGCGCCACGCGCGGCGCCTGGCCGCAAGCTCAGGCGGATCAGCAGGCCGTTCGTAATGCGATTAGCTTGCTCATCGATCCGTCGTGGCCGGGCTTGTCCTGGCCGTCCACGTGTTTCTTGTGGTTTCGTGGATGCCCGGCACAAGGCCGGGCATGACGGGGAGGAGACGCGCTGCCGGAGGTTGGTAGCAACCTCCGGTCTCATCAGCCGACATGACGTGGATCGGCAACGGACCTGAGCTGGCGGCGAACCGCGCCGCGCTCAGTCGCTGATGC
>NZ_BADD01000370.1 GCF_000333455.1 Rhodopseudomonas sp. B29 | reverse complement strand
GCAGCGGTCGAGGTCACAGTGCTGTTTCCGCAGCCGAATCTGTATCTCGCGCCGATGGAGGAAACCGTGAAGGCGTTCGCGCAACAGCGGCCGGACATCACGGTAAAGATCCTGGCGCCGACCAAGAGCTACGAGGACGCAGCCAGCGCCGTGCTGCGCGGCGCCATCACCCGAAGCATGCCGGACATCGTGCTGAACGGCACCAACCTTCAGCAGCTCCTCGTCGCGCGCAAGCTGGCGGTGCCGCTCGATAGTTTCGTCGCGCAGGAAAAGGACTGGGACAAGCAGGGCTATGTGCCCGGCATGGTTTCGACCGGCATCATCGACGGCAAGCTGTTCAGCATGCCCTACGCGCTGTCGACGCCGATCCTGTACTACAACGCCGATCTGGTTCGGCAGGCCGGCGGCAACCCCGAGACGGCGCCCGCCAACTGGCCGGAATTGCTGAGCCTGGCGGCGAAGATCACCAAGCCTCAGGACGGCGTCAGCGGCGCCTATCTGGTCTGGACCACCACCGGCAACTACCTCTGGCAGGAACTGCTGTTCACCAACGGTGGGAAGATGTTGTCGGACGACGGCAAGCGCGTCGGCTTCGACTCGCCGGCGGGGCTGAAGACCTTCCAGATCCTGCACGATCTGGTCGCGACCGGCGGCATGCAGAACTACACCGACGAGCAGGCGACGCAGGCCTTTATCGCCGGCAAGATCGGCTTCTTCATGAGCTCGTCGGCCCGCGTCAATAACTTTACCAAACAGATCGGCAGCCGCTTCGAACTGAAGACCGGGCCGTTCCCGAGCCCGACGCCGGACTCCAAGGTGGTCTCCGGCGGCGCCAGCATGATGCTGCTGTCCACCGATCCGGAGAAGCAGAAGGCGGCGTGGGAATTCATCAAATTCGCCGCCGGCCCGGTGGGCCAGACCATCATGGTCCGCCACACCGGCTACATGCCGTCGAACCAGATCGCCATCGATACCCCGGACATGCTGGCCGACTACTACAAAGCCAATCCGAACATGCGCACCGCGATTTCACAGCGCGCGCGGACGACGCGCTGGCTGGGCTTCCCCGGCGACAACAGCCTGAAGGCGATCGAGGTCGTCTACGACGCGATGGAAAGCGTCGTCCGCGGCAAGGCGACGCCCGAGGCCGCCCTCTCCGCTTCCGTCAGCGGCGTCAATGCGCTGTTGCCGAAATAACCGCAGCCGACCGAGGGCGGGCCACCATGATCAGCTTGTTCGGATCACGAAGGCCGCAGGTGGTCCGCCGAGGGCGTGGCGACGAAATCGGGCGACGGTTCGGTGTTCGGCTCAACCGCAGCGCTGTCGACATGCAGAAGGTCTGCGCACTGTCGACCTGCTGTGCTGACGACGAGGGTCTGACGCGCCGGCTCATCGCCTTGCTTTATACCGACCTGCGCGGCGGCGAACTCGGCGCCGACCGCCTGGCCGGCTTGAACGATGCGGCCTGCGAAGCGCTGCTGTTGCACTACGCCGGGGATCTCGCCGCGCGCTACGAGTGCTGCGATGGGCTCGAGCTGCCCTGCCGGAGCGGGACTACGGCGGATTTGGCCAGGCGGCTCGTCGCGCACATCCTGGTTTGGGAGCGGGCGAAGATCCAGACCTACCGCCACTTCGCCAGCAGCGGCTGGCCGGCCTGACGGCGCTTGCGACGACGGACGAGCTCGGACAAAGTTGAACCGCGGAACTGCGTCGCCAGCTCGGAGCAAACCGGGCCGCGGACACCACGAATTTCGAGTAGCGTAAAGAACCGTCGGACGCGCTCCATCGACTGATGCAGGGATCGACGTTCGGCGGCGCGCGTGCAGGCCGTCCGCAGTCACAGATGACACAGTTCGCTGATTTGTCGGAGACCTTTATGAAATCCTTTGTTCGATTGCGCCTTTCGCCATCCCGTCTCCACACCGCTGGCGTGGCCGCCCTCGCCGCGACCGTCCTGATGGCGACGCTGCCCCAGCAGGCGGACGCCGCCGCGCGCCGCGCCGCCAATTTCGACGGCACCTGGAACGTGATGTTCACCACCCAGGCCGGCAATTGCAGCGCCACCTACAACGCCCCGTTCGCGGTCGCGGGGCGGCGGGTGATGTCGGCCGGCGGCGGCAAGGTGACGGGGGGCATCACCAGCGGCGGCAACGTCGCGGTGCAGATTTCGGTCGGCGCCTCGGTGGCCAGAGGTCGCGGCCGGCTCGCCGGTGCCACAGGCAGCGGCACCTGGAGCGGCCTCATTCAGGGCGATCGCTGCCGCGGCGTCTGGCAGGCGACGCGGAGCTGATCGACGCTAATTCAGAGTCCGCTTGCCCTCGGGGCTGTCGAGCGAGAACGCCGGGACATCGATCTCGAAGCGCTCGCCGCTTTCGCTTTCCATCTGGTAGCGGCCGGCCATGAAGCCGGATGCGGTCGGCAGCGGCACGCCGCTGGTGTATTCGAAACGTTCGCCCGGCGCGAGCACCGGCTGTTCCCCAACCACGCCCTCGCCGCGAACTTCTTGCGTGCGCCCTGAGGCGTCGGTGATCACCCAATGCCGGGTGCGAAGCTGAACGGTTTCTTCGCCCGAATTGGTGATGACGACCGTGTAGGACCAGAAGAACTGACGGTTCTCCGCCGAGGAACGCTCGGGAAGGTAGTTCGGCTCGACGGTTACCTCGATGTGGCGGGTGACGGCGCGGTACATGGCGTATTTCCAGCTCTTAGGCAGCAATCATAGCCAAAAACGCTGCCGAAACCAGCCGTTCGGAACGATTTTCAGTTTGGACGGGCTCGCCGCCATCGCGGTTTCAACACAGTTGCCGGTTAGGCGACGAGGCCGAGTGCCGATCGTGAAAGCCCATGGTTCGCCGATCGCCGCCGAACTGGTATATCGGCACAAGCAGGCAAGCGGCCCGCATAGAGCGCCATGAGCACAGTCGCCGAACCGATCACAGCAGCACCGCCGGCCGAGGCGGCCCCGATCGCGCCTGCTGCGGCCCCTCCGCTCCGCGCCGACGTTGCGGCGGTCAAACGAGTCTCCAAGCGCGAGTTGCGGCTGGACCTGTTTCGCGGCCTGGCACTGTGGCTGATCTTCATCGACCATCTGCCGGCCAGCCTGCTGACCTGGCTGACGCTGCGGAACTACGGCTTCTCCGACGCCACCGAGATTTTCATCTTCATCTCCGGCTACACTGCGGCCTTTGTCTATGGCCGGGCGATGCGCGACCAAGGTGTCGTCGTCGCCTCGGCGCGGATCATGAAGCGGGTCTGGCAGATCTACGTCGCCCACGTCTTCCTGTTCACGATCTTCCTGGCCGAGATCTCCTACGTCGCCACCAGCTTCCAGAACCCGCTCTATACCGAGGAAATGGGCATCCTCGACTTTCTCAAACAGCCCGACGTCACCATCGTCCAGGCACTGTTGCTGCGCTTCCGCCCGGTCAATATGGACGTGCTGCCGCTGTACATCGTGCTGATGTTCTTCCTGCCGCCGATCCTTTGGCTGATGCGGCGCAAGCCCGATGTCACGCTGGCGTTATCGACGGCGCTTTATATCGCCACCTGGAAATTTGACCTCCACCTCAACGCGTATCCGAGCGGCGCCTGGGTGTTCAATCCGTATGCCTGGCAGCTATTGTTTGTTTTCGGGGCGTGGTGCGCGATGGGCCGGCGCCAAGCGGTTGTCCGGCGTGCTGGCATCGCCGGTGACGCTGTGGATGTCGGTCGCTTACCTTGTCGCGGCTTTTTACGTAACGCTCACCTGGTACACGCCGGCGTTGTACCACACCCTGCCGAAATGGCTCGAGCAGTGGATGTACCCGATCGACAAGCCCAACCTGGACGTGCTGCGCTTCGCGCACTTCCTCGCGCTAGCGGCGATTACCGTGCGGTTCCTGCCGCGCGACTGGCCCGGCCTGAATTCGATCTGGCTTCGACCGCTGATCCTGTGCGGCCAGCACTCGCTGGAGATTTTCTGCCTCGGTATCTTCCTGGCCTTCGCCGGGTTTTTCGTCCTGGTCGAAATCGCGGGCGGCGCCCTGGTGCATTTCGCCGTCAGCATCACCGGTATCGTAATCATGACAGCCTCTGCCTGGCTTTTTTCGTGGTATAAGAATGAGGTGGGCAGGGTTGGGTCGCGCAAATCTGACGCGGATGCCGACCTTGCAGGGGGCGAAGCATGAGAACCGGGATCGCCGGCTTGGCCGCTGCGATAACGCTAGGGTTGTGCGTGGTGGCCGGCGCTTGCTGGCCTGCGTCTGCGGAAGACGGCAAGGACTGCGAGGTTCCGGCCTACCTGCTGACGACGGATCTCACCCTCGGCAAGACGGCCGAAGCGCTGCGCACGGCGCGCAAGCTCGACATCCTGGTGGTCGGCAGCCGCTCCTCCAGCATCGCGCCGGCGGAAGGCACCGCCTATCCGCAGCGGCTGCAGGCGATGCTGCGGGACAAGCTTCCAGGGGCGGAGATCAACGTGTCGGTCGAACTCCGGCCGAAGCGCACCGCGGCCGACGTCGCCGCCAGCCTCGGCCAGTTGGTGACGGATCGTAAGGCCACTCTGGTAATCTGGCAGACCGGAACCTTCGATGCGATCCGGTCGATCGACCCGGACGAGTTTCACACCGCCCTGGTCGACGGCATCGACGCCGCCAAGAAGGCCGGAGCCGACGTCATCCTGATGAACCTGCAGTACAGCCCACGCACAGAGACCATGATCAATCCGGCGCCCTATCTGGATAACATGCGCGTAGCGGGGCAGGAGAAGGACGTGCCGGTGTTCGACCGCTTCGCCATGATGCGGCTGTGGAACGAAAGCGGCGAGTTCGACCTGTTCAGCCCGTCGCCCGGGATCGACATGGCCATCCGGGTACATAACTGTCTGGCGCGCGCGCTGTCGACTTTCGTGATCAATGCGGCGCGTATCGGCCCGACAGAATTGAGGACTCAGCGTTGAAGCGTCGTTTGCGTTCCGGAACCGCCGCAGCCGCGTGGGCCGCGTCACTGTTTTTGGCTGTCACTCCTCTGACGATGGCGCGGGCCCAGGTCGCCGCCGCCCAGGCCGCCACAACGGAGCCGAACAGAAACGATCTCGACATCGCCTCGCTCCACGACAAGACCGTGCAGCCGAAAGGGCTTGCCGGCCGCGCGCTCGACAAGGCCAAACAAGCGGTGAAGCAGGCCGGCGACATTCTCGGCCGGGTGCCCTGCCTGGCGCCGAAGGGCGGCGTCAAATCGATGGGCTCGCTGCCGCACGTCGCGCAGAAGCTGATCGACAACAGGCCGGTAGTGATCGTCGCCTTCGGCTCGTCATCGACCCAGGGCTACGGCTCGAGCTCGCCCGCCTACAACTATCCGAACCGACTCGCCGCGCAGCTGCGTCGCCATTATCCGTCGGCCGACATCACCGTGATCAACAGCGGCAAAGGCGGGGAGGACGCGCCCGAGATGATGGCGCGGCTGAAGGGGACCGTACTGGACGCCAAGCCGGACCTGGTGATCTGGCAGGTCGGGACCAACGCCATTTTGCGCAATCTCGATCCGACCGAGACCGGCAAGCTGGTGGAGGAAGGCATCAACGCCATTCAGGCTGCCGGCTCCGACATCGTGCTGGTCGATCCGCAATACGCGCCGCGAGTCAACGAGCGCGGCGAAAGCGCCGGCAAGATGATCAAGGCGCTCGGCCGGCTGGCCGAGCTGCGCCATATCGGCGTGTTTCCGCGCTTCCAGGTGATGAAGGACTGGCACGAACAGCAGGCGCTGCCGTTCGACACCTTCGTCATCGCCGACGGCCTGCACATGAACGATTGGGGCTACGCCTGCTTCGCGCAGCTCCTCGGCGACGACATCATCCGCTCGGTCGAGCAGATCCGCCTCGGCGTCGCCGTGCCGGCGGATGTGCGCGCCTATCGGCCGATGTGATCAACGCACTACCACCTTCGCGCCTTTCGGCACCCGGCCGTAGAGGTCGATAACATCCTGGTTGAGCATCCGGATGCAGCCGGACGACACCGCGTGGCCGATCGTCCACGGCTCGGTGGTGCCGTGGATCCGGAACAGCGTGTCCTTGCCGTTGCGGTACAGATACAGAGCCCGCGGCCCCAGCGGGTTGGCGGCGCCGCCGTCCATGCCCTTGGCCCATTTGCCGTAACGCGCCGGCTCGCGCGCGATCATGTTGGGCGTCGGGGTCCAATGCGGCCATTCCGCCTTGCGGCCGACTTCGGCAGTGCCTGTGAATTCCAGCCCGGCCTTGCCGACGCCGACGCCGTAGCGTAGCGCCTTGCCACCCTCCATCACCAGATACAGGAAGCGCTTGCGTGGATCGACCACCACCGTGCCCGGCGGCTCGGCGGTGCGGTAGTCGACCAGTTGGCGGACATAGGCCGAATTCAGGTCGCCCGCCTCGACCGCGGCGATCGGAAACCTGTCGGTGTCGATTGCGGCATAGCGCGCGGCGGCGGCGGCGCTCACCCTGCTTTGCGGCGGCGCCGACGCGAACTCGGTGCCGGAGTCGGTGACGCAGCCGCCGAGCGTGAGCGCGC
>NZ_BADD01000371.1 GCF_000333455.1 Rhodopseudomonas sp. B29 | reverse complement strand
AGGACGCCCGCGGCACCTTCAGTTTCTTCGAGCCCGGCATGGACGCCCGCGCCCAGGCGCGCCGCAAGATCGAGACCGAGCTGCGCGCTGCGCTGCAGAACGACGTGCTGCGGCCCTACTATCAGCCGCTGATCGGCCTCGGCGACGGCCGCATCACAGGCTGCGAGGCGCTGGTGCGGTGGCCGCATCCGGAACGCGGCATGATCTCGCCGGCCGAATTCATCCCGGTTGCCGAGGACACCGGACTGATCAACGCCATCGGCGCCCAGATCCTACGCTCCGCCTGCATGGACGCAGCCGCATGGCCCGACGACGTCCGCGTCGCCGTCAATCTGTCGCCGCTGCAATTCCGTATCGGCAACCTCCTGAGCGTGGTGATGGACGCGCTGAAACAATCCGGTCTGCCGCCGCGCCGGCTGGAGCTGGAAATCACCGAAACGTTGCTGCTCGAAAAGAGCCCGCAGGTGTTGGCGACGCTGCATGCGCTGCGCGCCCTCGGGGTGCGCATCTCGATGGACGATTTCGGCACCGGCTATTCGTCGCTGAGCTATCTGCGTAGCTTCCCGTTCGACAAGATCAAGATCGATCAATCATTCGTCCGCGGCCTCGCCGACAATCGCGAGTCGCAGGCGATCATGCGGGCGATCATCAATCTCGGCAAAGGCCTCGGCGTCACTATCACGGCCGAAGGGGTCGAGAACGAAGACGAAGTCGCGTGGCTGCGTGCCGAAGGTTGTCAGGAGGCGCAGGGCTACCTGTTCAGCCAGGCGCGGCCGAACGCCGAGATCACCGGTTTGCTCGAACTGCAGAAAGCCGGCGGACCGACGGCCGGTCAGTTCGGGGTGGCGGCGCAGGTGGCGTAGCGATCAATCGATCTGCCGTAGGGTGGCGCTGAGCGAAGCGAAGCCCACGCGGACCTAGGCTTTGATGCAGGGAGCGCGTGGGCACGGCGCTGCGCGCCTTTGCCCACCCTACGAACTAAGCAACTACTTCCGTATCGCGAGCCGGCGCCGTCTCGTCAGCCGCTTCAGGAACGAGCGGCGGCGGCGCGTGAACTCCTTTGTGAAAGGGATCGAACAGATCCGCTACCTCCGCGAGCGGCTTCTGCTTGTCGGCCCAGTGCAGCGTGGTGTAGTCGAAACCGCCGATGATGGTCGGCTTGACGACCTCGAAATACGGCGAGATGTCGAAATCCCGCGGCATGTACAGCGACGAGTCGCGGATATGCAGGATCTCGCGCCGAGCGTTGCGGCTGCCGGCGGTGGTGATCTTCGGCAGGATCGGATAGCGGACGGCGTCGAACGCCTGCGCGATGAGCGCCGAGCAGATGATCTTGGTCGGATCGCCCGAGCCCAGCGCGATCATGCGGCGGCGATAACGCTGCGGCACCGGCATCGGAAACAGGTAGCGCGCCAGATCGACGATGTTCTTGGTGTCGTAGCCGAAGCCGATGCGGTTGATGGCGTAGCGGCACACCGTATGGCGGTCCTCATAGGACAGCCCGACCGGCCGGCAGACCCGCGTGTGATAGTTCAGATGCCGCGACAGCGGTGACGACGACACACCCTCGCCGATATTGGCCTCGATCAGCACATGCGGCTCGCCGTTCGGCGCGACGGCACCGTCGATCGGCCCGACATAGAGGCAGGCGTGCGACCAGGTCGACTGGGTCAAATACTTGATGATACCGGCGATGCGGCTGTTGCCTTCGACCAGCAGGACGTCGCCGGGCTGCAGCATGTCACGCAGTTGATCGGGATTGCTCGGGGTGAACGGCTCATACCCCGGCTCCTCCTTCTGCAGGTAGTTCGCCATCAGCTTGCCGATGGCGTCGAGCACGAGGCCCATGCTGGCTTCCCCACCCCATCGCGACGTCGCAGCATGGTGGTCGAAAGCCCTTGCCATTTTAGTTCACCGGGTTCCTGAGCGGTCCTCACCAATCGTTCACCATGGCGGGTTGCCGGTCCTTCGCGATTGCGGCAAGTTGCTGTGAACGCACGCCTTGCTGAATCGCTCCGCGCCGAGACCGGTCCCGCCGCACAAGCCCTCGGAAACCATGCCATGACGATGTCGCGACGCCGCCTGCTCGAAGGCTTGCTCGGAGCCTCTGCGGGGGTCGCACTCCTCCCTGTTTTGGGCAGGCGTGCTCTCGCCGCGTTGCCGCGCGAAGTCGATGTAGTGGTCATAGGCGCCGGCGCCGCCGGTATCGCCGCCGCCCGCAGGATCGAAGCCGCGGGCCGCAAAGCCCTGATCGTCGAGGCGGCGTCCCAGCCGGGCGGCCGCTGCATCACCGACACCGCGACCTTCGCGGCGCCGTTCGATCGCGGCGCCCGCTGGCTTTACAATCCGGACGGCAACCCGATCGTCAAAGTGGCGCGCAGCGTCGGTGTCGATATCGCGCCGGCGCCGGCGGGACAGAAGCTGCGGATCGGCCGGCGCAACGCGCGAGCGCGTGAGACCGAGGATCTGCTGGCGACGATTGTGCGTGCCAGCCGCGCCATCGACGAAGCCGGGCGCGGCAAGACCGACGTCGCGGCGTCCGCGGCCTTGCCGAACGATCTCGGCGACTGGGCCTCGACGGTGCGCTTCGTGCTCGGCCCGTATAATGCCAGCAAGGATCTCGAAGCGCTGTCCGCGGCGGATCTCGGCGCCGCACAGTCGCGTAACACCATGATCGGCTGTCCGCAGGGGCTCGGCACGTTGCTGTCGCGGCTCGGTGCGCCGCTGTCGATCGCGCTGTCGACGCCGGTCACCCGCGTGACCTGGGGCGGCCGTGACATCGGCGTCGAGACGGCGGCCGGCAAGATCGCCGCCAAGGCGGTGATCGTCACCGCCTCCACCAACGTGCTGACCTCGGGCAAGATCGACTTCAAGCCCGAACTTCCCAAGCGGCAGCTCGACGCCGCGGCGAAACTGTCGCTGGGTTCGTTCGATCGCATCGCGCTGCAGTTCAAGGGCAACCCGCTCGGCCTGTCGCGCGACGACACCTTGATCGAACAAAGCGACGGCCCGCGCACGGCATCGCTGCACGCCAATATCGGCGGCTCGACGCTGTCCGCCGTCGGCGTCGGCGGCAGCTTCGGCCGCGACCTCTCCGCGCAAGGCGAGGCCGCGATGCGCGCATTCGCGATCGAATGGCTGAGCAAATTGTTCGGCAGCGATATCGAACGGGCGGTGGAGCGCGTCGCGGTGACGCGCTGGAACGCCGAGCCCTATATCCTCGGCGCGATATCGGCTGCGGCACCCGGCAGCCAGGGCGCGCGGCGCATTCTCGCCGAGCCGCTCGGCAATCTGTTCATCGCCGGCGAAGCCACCAGCGACACTCTCTACGGCACCGTACAGGGCGCGTGGGACAGCGGCGAACGCGCCGCCGACGCCGCACTGAAACGCCTCGGCCCAGCGAAGGCACCGGTGGCGGAGAAGCCCGAACCGAAGCGCAAACGCCGCCGCACGCAGCAGCCGCGCTCAGCGGATTCCGCGCCGCGTTGGCCGAGGTAGTTCGGCGGCGGCGACACACGCGGACTGAGTCCGCCAACCAACTACCCGCGCAGCACGCCGCCGGTCTTCTTCGTGACTTCCGCCACGATCTTGGCGCCGACGGCATCGATCTCGGCGTCGGTCATGGTTTTTTCGCGCGGCTGCAGCGTCACCGCGATGGCGATCGACTTCTTGTCGGGATCGATGCCCTTGCCCTCATAAACGTCGAACACGCCGACCGATGTGATCAGCTTCTTGTCGACGCTCTGGGCGGCTCGGACCAGGTCGGCGGCCGCGACCTTGCGATCGACGATGAAGGCGAAGTCGCGCGACACCGGGTGGAAGGCCGAAAGCTCGATCTGCGGCTTGGCGCGGGTCGGTTTCTGCTTCGCATCGGGGATCTTGTCGAGGATCACCTCGAACGCGACCACCGGCCCGTCGGCCTTCAGCGCTTCGAGCACGCGCGGATGCAGCTCACCGAAGTAACCGAGCACGTTGGGCCCGATCTGGATCGCACCCGAGCGACCGGGATGCAGCCAGCCCGGCAGCTTGTTCGTCGCAACCTGCAGGCCTTGCATGGGCGCGCCGGCGGCGGCCAGCACCGCGAATGCATCGGCCTTGGCGTCGAGCGCGCTCGCCGGCGCAGAGCCCGACCAATGCCGGCCGAGACCGGCCGACGAGGCGACGCCACGGCGCACACCGCTGGCGGCCATCATCTGGTCCTGCGGCTTGTCACCCTTGAACACCTGACCGACTTCGAACAGCGCCAAATCCGGATAGCTGCGATCGGCATTGGCCTGCGCCGCCGCGATCAGTCCGGGCAGCAGCGACGGGCGCATGTCGGACAGATCGGACGCGATCGGATTGGCCAGCGCCAGCTCGGCCTGGCCGCCGCCGAACAGCTCGGCTGCATCCTTGCCGATGAACGACCAGGTCACGGCCTCGGTCAGCCCGCGCGCGGCGAGCCCGCGCTTGGCGCGGCGGGTGCGGTTCTGGATCGGCGTCAGCACCGGCTTGCGCGGCTTGTCACCGCGCTCGAACGGCACCATCGGCACCTGATCGACGCCGACGATGCGGACGATCTCTTCGACGATATCGGCCTTGCCGTGAACATCGCTGCGCCACGACGGCACCGCGACCTTCACCACCGGCCCCTGGCCCGCCACTATGAAGCCGAGATGCGTCAGGATGCGACGCGCTTCGGTGAGCGACACATCGATGCCGGCGAGCCGCTTGGTCTCGCTGAGCGGGAAGTCGATGACGCGGTCATCGCCGAACGACCTGCCGACGACGATCGCCTCCGACGGCGTACCGCCGCAGAACTCCATCACCAGTTTGGTGGCGAGTTCCAGCCCCGGCACCATGAAGGCCGGATCGACGCCGCGCTCGAAGCGATAGCGCGCATCGGTGTTGATCGCGAGCTTGCGGCCGGACTGCGCGATGTTGATCTCGTTCCACAGCGCCGATTCGATCAGCACGTCGGTGGTGTCGGCCGAGCAGCCTGAGAGTTCGCCGCCCATGATGCCGGCCAGCGACTCGACGCCGTGATCATCGGCGATGACACAAACGGACGGATCGAGCGTGTAGGTGCGGCCGTCGAGCGCCAGCAGCGTCTCGCCGTCCTTGGCGCGGCGGACCACCAGATTGCCCTTGACCTTGGCGGCGTCGAACACGTGCAGCGGACGCGAGCGGTCGAACGTCAGGTAGTTGGTGATGTCGACCAGCGCGTTGATCGGGCGCAGCCCGATCGCGGTGAGGCGCTTCTGCAGCCACTCCGGCGACGGACCGTTCTTGACGCCGCGAACTAAGCGTAGCGCGAAGCCGGGGCACAGCGCCTCGTCTTCGACGGTGACTTTCACCGGACAGGGGAATTCGCCCTTGATCGGCTTGAGGGGCTGATCCTTGAGCCTGCCCATGTCGGCGGCAGCGAGATCGCGCGCGATGCCGTGCACGCCGGCGCAGTCCTGTCGGTTCGGCGTCAGGTTGATATCGAGCACCGGATCGCCGAGCTCGGCCCACTCCGCATAGGCGGCGCCGACCGGCGCATCGGCCGGCAGCTCGATGATGCCGTCGTGATCCTCGGAGATGGCAAGTTCTGCTGCAGAGCACAGCATGCCGCGGCTCTCGACGCCGCGAATATTGCCGACGCCGATCGTGAAGTCCTTGGCCGGAATGTAAGTGCCGGGCGCCGCGAACACAGTGACGAGTCCGGCCCGCGCGTTCGGCGCGCCGCACACCACCTGCACCGGCTCGCCGGCGCCGGTGTCGACGCTGCAGACCTGCAGCTTGTCGGCGTTCGGATGCTTGCCGGCGGTGAGCACCTTGGCGATCACGAACGGCTTCAGCAGCGCCGCCTTGTCGACGATGTCCTCGACCTCGAGCCCGATCATGGTGAGCTTGTCGGCCAGCTTCTCGAGCGGCTCGACGGTGTCGAGATGATCTTTCAGCCAGGAGAGCGTGAGCTTCATTGGTGGTTACTTCCGTCTGGCACGGTGCGTGTGTCGTGCTGAATAGCGAGGCTCGGCCGCGTGTCGCCCTCACCCCACCCCTCTCCCGCAAGCGGGAGAGGGAGCGCACTGCGCCGGGTTGAGAGGCTGCGGATCATGTCGTTAGTCCGAATCTTCCGAAGTCGAGCTCTGCTTGCCCGGTTCAGGCCGCGGCTTCGCCCCACGCTCGGCGCGCTCCCTCTCCCGCTTGCGGGAGAGGGTTGGGGTGAGGGCACTTGCGGCAAGCTCGGTCGCAATGCTCTGCAGCACGCCGGCACGATTGCTCATGACGTCGGCGTTGCTAAAGCGGATTACGCGAAACCCGCGGGCTTCGATCGCTGCAGTCCGCGCCGCATCGCTGCGCTCTGCGTCATCGGCGAAATGTTGCCCGCCGTCGATCTCGACCACCAGCTTTTTCGCGTGGCATGCGAAGTCGGTGATATACGGCCCGATCGGCACCTGGCGTTTGAACGAGAACCCGTCGAGCTGCTTGTCGCGCAGCGCCGACCACATCAGCCGTTCGGCATCGGTCGACTTCTTGCGCAGTTCGCGCGCATGGCGGCGCTGACTTGACGACACGTTCCAGGTTGGTTGCTTCGGATCATCCATCGCAAGCTCCGTGCCCGTGTCGCCCTCACCCCACCCCTCTCCCGCAAGCGGGAGAGGGAGCGCGTCGTGCCGGGTTGCGAGGGCTTCAATCATCTCAACGACAAATCGTCTTTAACTAGGCAATGAGCTTCCGCGAGCGGCTGCCTGCTCCCTCTCCCGCTTGCGGGAGAGGGCTGGGGTGAGGGCACTTACTCCAAGCACCGCGCCAGCCTGACTCACGAACTCAGTCCCCCCGCCAGCGTCGGAATATCCAGTGGCTTGAAGCCGTAGTGAGCGAGCCACCGCGCGTCGGCTTCGAACAGCTGTCGCAGGTCGCTCATGCCGTATTTCAGCATCGCGATACGATCGATGCCCATGCCCCAGGCGAAGCCCTGGTACACGTCGGGATCGATGTCGCAGGCGCGCAGCACGTTGGGATGCACCATGCCGCAGCCGAGAATTTCCAGCCAGTCCTCGCCCTCGCCGAAGCGGATCTCGCCGCCCGAGCGGCGGCACTGGATATCGACTTCCAGCGACGGCTCGGTGAACGGGAAGAACGACGGCCGGAACCGCATGTTGAGCTGATCGACCTCGAAGAACGCCTTGCAGAACTCGTGCAGGATCCACTTCAGGTGGCCGAGATGGCTGCCCTTGTCGATGACGAGACCCTCGACCTGATGGAATTGCGGCGTGTGAGTGGCGTCGGAGTCGATGCGATAAGTACGACCCGGACAGATGACGCGGATCGGCGGCTTCTGGCTCAGCATGGTGCGGACCTGCACCGGCGAAGTATGCGTGCGTAGCAAGAGGCGCGAGCCGTCCTCCTTCGGATTGAAGAAGAAGGTGTCGTGCATCTCGCGCGCCGGATGGCCGACCGGGAAGTTCAGCTTTGTGAAGTTGTAGTCGTCGGTCTCGATGTCCGGACCTTCGGCGACTGCGAAGCCCATGTCGGCGAAGATCGTCGTGACTTCGTCCCACACCTGGCTGAGCGGATGAATACGGCCCTGCTCGGCCAGCGGCTCGCGCAGCGGCAGGGTGACGTCGATGGTCTCGGCCTTCAGCCTGGCATCGAGCGCAGCCGCCTTGAGCACGTCTCGCCGCGCAATCAGCGCCGCATTGATGGAGTCCTTGGCGAGGTTGATGGCCGCGCCCTCAGTCTTGCGCTGCTCGGGATCCATCTTGCCGAGCGTGGCGAGCAGCGCCGAGACGGAGCCCTTCTTGCCGAGCGCGCCGACGCGCACCGCTTCGAGCGCGGCTTCATCGGAAGCGGCGGTGATATCGGCGAGGATCTGGGATTGTAGGTTTTCGAGATTGGACATGAACCGCCGTTCCCCTCAAGAAGTCATGCCCGGGCTTGACCCGGGCATCCATCGCTTCTCGAAAGATGGATCGCCGGGTCAAGCCCGGCGATGACGGTCAACCCGGTCGAACGTCGGGGCCGGCAACGCGGCCTCGACTGAACCTCAGGCCGCGAGCGCGGCCTTGGCCTTCTCGGCGATGGCCTGGAACGCCGCCGGCTCGTTGATCGCGAGATCGGACAGAACCTTGCGGTCGACGGTGATGCCGGACTTAGCGAGACCGTTGATGAACACGCTGTAGGTCATGCCGAGCGGGCGCACCGCGGCGTTGAGGCGCTGGATCCACAGCGCGCGGAACGTCCGCTTCTTGCGCTTGCGATCGCGGAACGCGTACTGGCCGGCCTTGTCGACCGCGGCCTTGGCGGTGCGGATCGTGTTCTTGCGACGACCGCGATAACCCTTGGCGAGCTTGTAGACCTTCTTATGCTTGGCGTGAGCCGTCACACCGCGTTTGACGCGAGCCATGACTGATCTCCTTCATCTGAATTGGGTTTGCTTGGCCGCGCGGACGCGGCCCGATGATGAGGTTGCCGCGCGCTTGCGCGGCCAGAACGGTCAGGCGTTCGGCAAGAAGTACTTCTTGATGTTGTCGCCGTCGGTCTTGAAGATCGCGCGGGTGCCGCGAAGCTGACGGATCTGCTTCTTGGTACGCTTGATCATGCCGTGGCGCTTGCCGCGCTGGGCGGACATCACCTTGCCGGTGGCGGTGACTTTGAAGCGCTTTTTGGCGCCGGATTTGGTCTTCAACTTGGGCATTTGGCTCTCCTGGTGCCACGACGAACAGCGCCCGGAAGGCGCCTGCCGCAGCGGATTTGCTCGCTAGAGCGTTGAAATTGCGCGATTTTCCCCAAAGTGGGCAGTCACGCGCAGGGGCCATCGCCACGGCAGCCCTTGATCAGCCGGGCGATGAAGGACCGGCTTATGGCAGAGAAGGGCCGAATTGGCAACGGTCCAGCCCCGCCGAGAGCGCTCGCCGACCGGCTCCCCAGCCTTCGCCACGCCAGGTCCGATCCGCCCCGATCACACGCCTGTCACGCAAACTATTGTCAATCGCGACGGTATCCAGGTCAAACGGTTGAACAGGATGGCGAGACTCGGCACGGACTTGCGGCAAACCCTGACGCTGCGCCAATTGCGGATCTTCCTGCTCGCCGTCCAAACCTCGAGCGCCTCAGCGGCGGCGCGGCAGCTCGGCATCAGCCAGCCCGCCGTCAGTCAGCACATTCAGGAACTCGAGAAGGTTTTGCGCGTCCGGCTGTTCGAGCGCGTCGGCATTCGCTTGCTGCCGACGGCCGCGGCCGTGGCGCTGGTCGACCCGGTGCGACGCACACTCGCCGGCATCGACATGATCGAGCCGTCGGTCGCGATCTATCGCGAGGCCGAGGCCAGCTACGTGCGGATCGGAACCGGCGCGACGGCCTGCATCCACTTTCTGCCGCAGCCGATCGCCCGCACCCGCGAACGCAATCCGGGGATCCAGATTCTGGTCGTCACCGGCAACGTCAACGAACTCGTCAAGGCGGTCGAAGACGGCGGACTGGATCTGGCTCTGGTGACGTCCGAACGTTTGCGCCCGAGCGCCGCGCTCGAAGTCGAACCGCTGTTTCCCGAAGATTTCATCGGCATCCTGCCGCCGTCGCTGGCCTATCAGATGCCCGCCGAACTTTGCGCCGCCGACCTCGCGCGCCCACCGCTGATCCTGTTCGAGCCCGGCGGCCGCACCCGTGACATCACCGACGACTGGTTTGCCGCCCAGAACATCAAGCCGATCCCCACCATGGAGCTCGGCAGCGTCGAAGCAATCAAGACGATGGTGGGTGCGGGGCTCGGCGTGTCGCTGATTCCCGAGCTTGCTGCGTCCGGCAGCAGCGACGGATTTCTGCGCCGGCCGCTGATGCCACCGCTGCAGCGGCATCTGTGCCTGGTGATGCGCGGCGACAAGGTGCCGGACGGCGGCCTTCGCGCCTTCATCACTGAACTCAAACTCTCGGCCCAGGCTTTCATGGCCCATAAGGAGCCGGCGTTGTCGCCCATAAGCGCCGATTAGCGAAACGCGATGGCGGCGTCACATGCCGCACGTATGGCTGCATCAGGTGACGGCGGCCGGCCGCAGCTACCACCCCCACAGCAACGCGCTGCGGCTACGCCGCGGCCAAGGAGGTGCCATGAACATCGCCGTGAGAATTCCGGACTATTCCCCCGCCCCCGGCCCGATCGGAGGACCGCTCGCCTGGCAATCCGCGCAGCTGAGCGAGGACACGAGCTGGGTTCACCATCTCGGCCCTGACGACATTGCCGAACTCGAAGCCGCCGCCGAGAAGAGCCGTTCGGACGGTCTCGCCATTCTGGACATCCGCAAGGACAATTTCGCGCTGCCCCTGGTATCTCGGAAAGTAGAGCTTCTGCGCCACGACATCATGAACCGCTTCGGCTTCGGCTACATGCGCGGCCTGCCGGTGCAGAACTACGACCGTGACACCGTGATGCGCATGTACTTCGGCCTATCGGCGCATCTGGGCGACGTCGTGCCGCAGAACCGCAACGGCCACATGATCGGCCACGTCCTGGACATCGGCACCGACGTCAACGACTACAACAAGCGCCTGACGCAGACCTCCGCCGAACTGTCGTTTCACTCGGACGCCTGCGATGTCGTCGGCCTGCTGTGCCTGCACACTGCGATGCACGGCGGCGAGAGCGCGCTGTGCAGCGCCATCGCGGTGCACGACGAGATGATGCGTCGTGACCCCGATCTCTGTCGCGCCTTGTATCAGCCGGTGACGGTGGATCGTCGCGGCGAGATTCCGGAAGGCAAGCAGCCCTGGATGCGTATTCCCGTGTTCATGTGGCAGAACGGAGAATTCACCGGCTACGCGCCGCTGCCGGACTATATCCGCTCGGCCAAGCGCTTCGAAGACGCGCCCAAGCTGACCGAGCTGCAGGAGCGCGCGCTCGATCTGTTCTTCACGCTGTGCTGCGACCCGCAATTCGCGGTGCGGATCCCGTTCGAGCCGGGCGATTTCCAGTTCGTCCACAACCACGTGGTGTTTCATTCGCGCACCGCGTTCGAAGACTGGCCCAACCAAGCCGACAAGCGCCATCTGATGCGCATCTGGATTTCGCTGCCCGAAGGCCGCGAGCTGCATCCGGCGATCGCCGAGCGCTGGATTCACATCACGCGCGGCACCGTGCGCGGCGGCGTCAACATACCCAACCGCAAGGCGCTTATCATTCCGATGGAGCCGATGACTCCGGCCTTCTCCTAATCGACGCGCCAGCTCCAACAAGCATTGCCGCCGGAAGTTCACGCCGGCGGCGGCGCATCAACTACCAGCTTTGCAAAACTGACAAACACCCGATCTATAACTAACAATGTCATGGAGAGGAGTTGTCATGCCGTCGGTGAGACTGTCGTCGATCTCACGATCGATCGGGGCCCGAGCCATCCTGTGGGGCATCGATCTCGAAGTTCGCGACGGCGAGATCGTCAGCCTGCTCGGGCCGTCGGGCTGCGGCAAGTCCTCACTGCTTCGCATCGTCGCGGGCCTCGACGCACCTGATAGCGGCATGGTCGAGATCGACGGCCGCGTCTGCACCGACGTGCCGGCGAGCCGGCGCAACATCGCGATGGTGTTCCAGAATCTCGCGCTCTATCCCCAGATGACGGCGCGGCAAAACCTCGCGCTGCCGCTGCGGGTACGCCGCATGACGCGGATGCAGCGCCTGACCAGCCCGCTGCGCAAGATAGCGCCGCGATTCTTGATGGGCGACGCGCGCCGGCAGGAACAGAAGATCGCCCGCGACGTGGAGACGCTCGCCGGCAAGCTCGGGATCAGCGACCTGCTCGACCGGCTGCCGGCCAAGATGTCGGGCGGCCAGCGTCAGCGCGTCGCGATCGGCCGGGCGCTGATCCGCGACTGCCGCCTGCTGCTGCTCGACGAGCCGCTGTCCAGCCTCGACGCCAAGCTGCGCGAGCAGGCCCGCAACGAGATCGTGCAGATCCTGCGCGGCTTCGGCGTCGCCTGCATCTTCGTCACCCACGATCAGTCCGAAGCCTTCGCGATCTCCGATCGTGTCGCGGTGATGCTGGACGGCCGCATCGCGCACTACGCCACCCCGTCCGAAATCTATCATGCGCCCGCGAACCTGGCGGTCGCGCAGTTCGTCGGATCGCCGACCATCAACAGGCTCGCCGTCGACAGTGCGGCCGGCCGCTTCGGTCTCGAAGGCCTGACCCTGGGCGCCGATGTTGTCGTGCCGATCGGCAGCGCCACCATGGCGTTTCGTCCAGAGCACCTGCAGGTCCGAGCAGCGCCTGTCAAAGGCCCGCGCTGGACGATCGCGCGGATCGAGGACCACGGCCACGACGGCCTGCTGCATGTGACGAACGAGCACGGCCACAGCCTCGCCGCACGCATCGTCGATCCGGCGGCGTGGCGCTGCGGCCAGACGATCGCCATCACGATCCAGCGCGCGCTGTTCTTCGACGCGCAGGGAGATCGTCTTGAGGCTGAGCCGCTGCCGGAGGCGCTGCATGGCTGAGACACTGATCCTCGCCGCGCCGATCGAAGCACGCGACCAGCCGCAGCAAAAGGCTGACGGCCGCTGGATTCCCTACACGATGATCGCGCCGGCAGCCCTGCTGCTCATCGTCCTCATCCTCGTGCCGGCCACCCTTGTGCTCGCGACGGCCTTCACCGATTGGCAGATCGGCGCGGGCCACGCGAACTACACCGGCCTCGAGACCTTCAGGACGCTCCTATCGGAGCCCGACTTCCGCAAGGCAGTTGTCAACACCGTCCAGTACGTCGTGATAGTCGTACCGGCGACGACCGTGCTGGGCCTGTTCGCCGCCGTCCTGCTGATGGATGTCGGGCCGATGGCGCGGATTTATCGGGCGGTGCTGTTCATGCCGACGGTCGCCACCTTGGCGGCGATGTCGATCGCCTGGCAGATGCTGCTGAGCCCGACCGTCGGCGCGCTGCCGCAGATCATGCGGCTGCTGCATCTGGCACCCAATAACTGGCTGCAGGATCCCGATCTCGCCCTGACGGTGCTGGCGGTGATCGGCGTGTGGGCGGAGCTCGGCTTCGCCATGTTGTTCTTTCTCGCGGGGCTGAAATCGATCCCCCCGGAGCTGCACGACACCGCGGTGCTGGACGGCATCGGCGGATTTTTCGACCGGCTCTGGCACGTGACGCTGCCGCATCTCGTCCCGATGACGATCTTCGTCGTGTTCTTCGAGACCGTCCACGCGCTGCGCACCTTCGACACCGTCGCCGTGATCACCCATGGCGGCCCCGAGAAGTCGACGCTGCTGCTGCTCTACTTCATCTATGTCGAGGGCTTTCAGCTGTTCCGCACCAACATTGCGGCCGCCGCCACGGTGCTGTTCCTGCTGGTCGTCACCGCCGCCAGCCTGCTGCAATGGCGCTTCGCCGGCCGCGAGGCACAGCGATGAGACCCGGCTCCTCGATCGCCGCCCAGGCGCTCCGCCACCTGCTGCTCGGCACCATGGCGCTCTGCGCGTTGTGCCCGATGCTGTGGGCGCTGCGGCTGTCGTTCATGTCGAGCGCCGACATGTTCGCGTCCGAGTTTCGGCTGTTGCCGTCGCACTGGATCGGCTTCGACAACTACGTCCGGGCGCTGACGGCTTCACCGCTGCCCCACTTCCTGATCAACGGCGTGATCGTCTGTGGCGCCATCGTCACCGCCCAGATCGCGGTTGCGGTGCCCTGCGCCTATGCGCTCGCCAAGCTCCGCTTTCGCGGACGAAGCATCGTGTGGAGTGCGGTGCTGATCGGACTGATCGTCCCACCGGCGGCGCTGGCGCTGCCACTGTTCGTGATGGCGGCCTACGCCGGACTGATCGACAGCTATCTCGGCCTGATCCTGCCGTGGACAATTTCCAGCGTGGCGATCTTCCTGTTCAGGCAGGCGTTCCTCGGCGTGCCCGACGAAATCCTCGATGCGGCGCGGCTCGACGGCCTCGGCGAATGGGAACTGCTGTTCGTCGTACTGATGCCGATGATCAAGCCGGCGATCGGCGCGCTGACCATGATCTCGCTGGTCGCGCATTGGAACGACCTGCTGTGGCCATCGGTAGTGGTGACGTCGGCCGCCAAGGCGACGCCGCCGTTCGGCGTGATGCTGTTTCGTACCCAGGAAATCGGATCGGACTACGGCCCGCTGCTCGCCGGCGCGCTGCTGATTGCGGCGCCGCTGCTGCTGGTCTTCCTGTTCACACAGCGCCGCTTCTTCGACGAGTTCGGCACCCACGCCGACAAATGAGCTTCCACCACCACGTCATGCCGACCAACTTCAGAGGCCTCA
>NZ_BADD01000372.1 GCF_000333455.1 Rhodopseudomonas sp. B29 | reverse complement strand
GCCCCGTAAACACCTTCGTCAACGTGCCGGAATATCCGCCGGCCGATTTCAAGGGCGTGGTTCGCTCCAATTTCGATACGCTGTATTCGGTGGCGTGGATCGATCTCACCATGGAGCCGATGGTGATCACGGCGCCGGACACCGCGGGCCGCTACTATCTGCTGCCGATGCTCGACATGTGGAGCGACGTGTTCGCCTCGCCGGGCTGGCGCACCACTGGGACCAAGGCCGGCGAATTTCTGCTGACCCCGCCGGGCTGGAGCGGCAGCGTGCCGGCCGGCATGACGCGGATCAGCGCGCCGACGCCGGTTGTCTGGATCATCGGCCGCACCAAGACCGATGGTCCCGCCGATTACGAGGTCGTTCACAAGATCCAGGCCGGCTACACCGTCACGCCGCTGTCGAGGCTCGGCAAGCCGCCCGTGCCGGTCGAGGCCACAATCGATCCGTCGATCGACATGACGACGCCGCCGAAGGTGCAGGTCGACACCATGTCGGCTGGCCGTTACTTCGCCACCGCGGCCGAGTTGCTCAAGATCCATCCGCCGCACGCCACCGACCAGCCGATGCTGGCGCAACTCAAGAAGATCGGCATCGAGCCGGGCAAGAGCTTCGACATCGACAAGCTGGATCCGGCGATCCGCGCCGGGCTCGCCACCGCGCCGGAGGACGCGCGCCGGCTGATGGCCTGGAAGGTGCCGACGCTCGCCCGCATCGTCAACGGCTGGTCGATGAACACCGACACGATGGGCGTCTACGGCAACTACTATCTCAAGCGCGCCATCGTCGCTCAAATGGGCCTCGGGGCCAATCTGCCGGAGGACGCGATCTATCCGCTCAACCTCGCCGACGACACCGGCAAGCCGCTCGACGGCGCCGCCAACTACGTCATCCATTTCGACAAGGGCGCGGCGCCGCCGGCGCGGGCGTTCTGGTCGATCACGCTGTACGATCAGGATGGTTTTCAGGTCGGCAACGCGCTGAATCGCTTCGCGGTGTCGAGCTGGATGCCGTTCGTCACCAACGCGGACGGCTCACTCGATCTGTTGATCCAGCACGACAGCCCCGGCAAAGCCCGCGAAGCCAACTGGCTGCCGGCGCCAAAAGGCCCGTTCAACCTGACGATGCGCATCTACAGCCCCGCGGCCGACGCGCTCACCGGCAAATGGTCGCCGCCGCCCGTGACCCGCGTGCAGCCTGTTCCGATCGTGGGGGCGCAATAGCGAGCGAGCAGGGCTGGCGCGCCTCTACTCGCCGCACGAGCGGGTGGGCATGGCGCATGCGCGCCTTCGCCCACCCGACGACGCAACAATTTCAGCTAATCGAAGCCGACGAACCGCGCCGCCTCGTGCACCGGCTTGCGCTCCGACACCACGGCATTGGCGGGGAAGTCGTCGTCCGGCCAGCCGAGGGCGATCGCCTTCATGATCACCTGATCGTCCGGAATGCCGGCGTGCTCGCGCACCACCGGCGACTGCATGATGCCCTGGCTGTTGATGACGCAGCCGAGCCCGCGCGACCACGCGGCGTTGACCAGCGCGTTGGTCACCGCGCCGCAGTCGAACGCCGTGTCGTCGCTGTCGGCGAGCACACGGTCGTAGCTGATGATGATGCACACCGGCGCGTCGAACTGGCGGAAGCCGCGCATCACCCAGTCCTGCCGCATGGCCGCGTCGTCGCGCGCGATCCCCATCGCGCTGAACAGCTGCTTGGCGACGCCGATCTGCCGCTCGCGGTGGACGCCGGCGAACGGCTGGCCGATGCGGAATTCGCGAGAATGCGGGATGCCCGCGAGGTTGCGCTCGGTGTTGCCGGCGCGGATGCGATCGAGCGGCGCGCCGGTGATGACGTGAAAATTCCACGGCTGCGTATTCATCGACGACGGCGACCGCATCGCCAGCGCCAAAATCTCCTCGATCATTTCCCGCGGCACGGGATCAGGCTTGTAGCCACGAATCGAGCGCCGGCCGCGCATGACGTCGTCGAAGTGCATGCGAGTATTCCCCGAGCGTTTCTGGTTGGCGGGGACAATGGTGGGTTCGGGGGGAGAGTGCAAGCGTGGCACCGATTGTGGGTATGGATCGCGCGTCAGACCGGACCCTGCATGAGACGAGCGACATGGGGGACCTGATCTCGCCGCGCAACCCGCGTACCGCTGCGCTCACGCGGGCGACGCTTGCTTGCTACGAGCATGCGTGCAGCGCGCGGATGCGGCGCGGTCTGTGCCCACCCAGAGGGTGACGTTCATCTGCTTCGTGGAGCTATGAGAGTCCTTTTGCGCTGCTCTTCGTCAGCAATTCAATTACTCTTGCTGTTATCTCAACGAAGAGTGTTCTTGCGGCTGCTCGAAAGCGGGTGCGCTTATCGGCTCCTGCTGACCAGAGCAAAGCGAATTCTCGCCTTTTGGCGAGCGAGCCGGCTATATTAAATTCGAACTGCTTTTGTATTTCGTCCCTCGCGGCGTGGATGGGCTTCATCGCTGAATCGCACATCGTCGATGCAATATTTGCCTGTATGCTGTAGCCGCCGGTGCGGCAGACCTCTATGCAGGCCGGTCGGTGCCCAGCCGTCAAGATGCTCTCTGCTTCCAGCATATCTTTGTCGCCAGAGTCAATTTCAGCGATTTCTTGCCAAGTAAGAATTGCGAATTTGCTTCTCTCCACTAATCCTTTAGTTAGAAATACATCGTGAGAGGTTCCGGTGATTAGTGCAATGCTAGAGGCTATTGCGCTTATTTGAACGAGGTCAGATCGTTTGAATTCCTCAATGAAGTATCTCAGTTGGGTCGGACCAACATACATCGAGAATTGTGAACATGTTAATTGTGTGAAGGATAGTCGACAGTGGTCCTTTAGTTGCGGTAGCTGGAACTGATCAGAGGCGCAGTGGAGAATCGGCTCGATGCCATGGAATAAGGATGCAGAAACGAT
>NZ_BADD01000373.1 GCF_000333455.1 Rhodopseudomonas sp. B29 | reverse complement strand
GGCCGAGGGGAAGGCACCATCTCGAGCATCTCCAGCGCGCGCGCCATCGCGTCGCGCTGACTCTTGCCCTCGTGGCGCACCACCGTCTCGGCGATCTGCTGGCCGATGGTGTAGACCGGATCGAGCGCCAGCGCCGGCTCCTGGAAGATCATCGACACGGTCTGGCCGCGGAACGTCGACAGCGCTTCGTCGTCGAGCGCCAGGCGTGGAGGGTGTCGTCGTCACCGATCTCACCGACGATGGCACCGCCGCCAATGTCGGCTTCCAGAAGGGCGACATCATCGTCGCGGTCAACAACAAGAAGATCGCCAAGACCAGCGACCTGCAGCGCATCAGCGGCGAGTCCTATCGCATCTGGCGCATCACGCTGGTGCGCCAGGGCCAGCAGATCAACGTGACGTTGGGTGGATGAGTCCCCGGACCGTACTATTTCCCGTCATGCCCGGCCTTGTGCCGGGCATCCACGCCTTGCAGCGGCCGATGCGAGAAAGGCGTGGATGGCCGGGACGAGCCCGGCCATGACGAAAGTCGGCGGGTCGGATAGCTGTCGGATCGGCGAGCAGGGGGCGGCGTTGCTCGATGTCATAGCGGCCGTCCAGCGCGTGCCATGAGCCCCAAGCGTCCTCAGCAATCAGACAACCTGTTCGTCGCCGCCGGGCTCGAACGCGAAGCACCGCGGCCGTTGCCGGATCGGTTGCGGCCGCGCGCGCTCGGCGATGTCGTCGGGCAGGATCACATTCTCGGCCCCGACGGTGCGCTGACGCGGATGCTGCAGACACGTTCGCTCGGTTCGCTGATCTTCTGGGGCCCGCCCGGCACCGGCAAGACCACGGTGGCGCGGCTGCTCGCCGACGCCACCGAGCTGCAGTTCGAGCAGATCTCCGCGGTGTTTTCCGGCGTCGCCGACCTGAAGAAAGTGTTCGATGCCGCGCGTGCTCGGCGCGAGACCGGCCGCGGCACGCTGTTGTTCGTCGACGAGGTGCACCGCTTCAACAAGGCGCAGCAGGACTCGTTTCTGCCGGTGATGGAAGACGGCACGGTCGTGCTCGTCGGCGCCACCACCGAGAACCCGTCGTTCGAACTCAACGCCGCTCTGCTGTCGCGCTCGCGGGTGCTGATCTTCCACTCGCTCGATGCCGCGGCGATCGAGAAGCTGTACAGCCACGCCGAAGCCGTCGAAGGCCGACCGCTGCCGCTCGATGCCGAAGCACGCGCCGCCTTGGTGCGCATGGCCGATGGCGACGGCCGCGCCGCGTTGACGCTCGCCGAAGAAGTCTGGCGCTCGGCGCGTCCCGGCGAAGTGTTCGATGCCGTGCAGCTGCAGGACATCCTGCAGCGCCGCGCCCCGATCTACGACAAGAGCGCCGACGGTCACTACAATCTCATCTCGGCTTTGCATAAATCGGTGCGCGGCTCCGATCCCGACGCAGCGCTGTACTATCTGTGCCGGATGCTCGACGCCGGAGAAGACCCGCTGTTCCTTGCCCGCCGCGTCGTCCGCATGGCGGTCGAGGACATCGGCCTCGCCGATCCGCAGGCGCTGGTGATCTGCAACGCAGCCAAGGACGCCTATGATTTCCTCGGCTCGCCGGAAGGCGAACTGGCGATCGCGCAGGCGGTGATCTACGTCGCCACCGCGCCGAAATCCAACGCCGCCTACAAGGCCTATGGCGCAGCAAAGCGCGTCGCCAAGGAAGCCGGCTCGCTGCTGCCGCCCAAGCACATCCTCAACGCCCCGACCAAGCTGATGAAGTCGGAGAATTACGGCGCCGGCTATCAGTACGATCACGATACGCCCGAGGGCTTCTCCGGCCAGGATTACTTCCCCGACGCGCTCGGCCGCCAGACTTTCTACGATCCGCCCGACCGCGGCTTCGAACGCGAGATCAGGAAGCGCCTCGATTATTGGGCCAAGCTGCGCGCCGCGAAGAACGAACCGTAGACTCGTAGGGTGGGCTGAGGGCAGCGAAGCCCACGCCGAGAGGTTGCTGCGCGCGACGATGCGTCGGCGCGTGGGCACGGCGCTTCGCGCCTTTGCCCACCCTACGAGCGACCCATTCTGCAAAGCGTGACTCGTGCGACTGGCTTGCACTTGCGCGCCGCATGATCGCAGTTTTTCCAAGCGGAACCCCTTCTCGCGGATGCCTGGCTTCGCGCCGTGCCACCCGCGCGAGCAAATTCAAATTTAAAGAATGTGTGTGGTTGATTAGTCCGCGTGATGTTTAGCGGTATTATCATTCATTGTTGCGATTCATGATCAGTGCCGACAGTACTTTGAAAGCGATCGCGCTAGCCAAGGCCGCAGCCCGTTGCGCGTTGCGCCAACGTCCGGGCTCACGCTGATTTCCCACGTCGTCATCGCGTTGTCGCTGGGGCTGTTGCTGCATCTCGAAAACGGCGAGACCCTGATCTTTGGTGGCTTGGGGCCCGCCATCGCGCTGGCGCTGTTTCGCGCCGCCTGGGTGTCACGGCGGGCGGCGACCGACGCCATCGATACCGCACCATATCTGGTGCTGCGTCGTCTCGCGCAGTTCGCGCTCGTCAGCGGGTTGTTGTGGAGCGTGGTGCCGGCCTCGATCGCGGTCGGCTCCGCCAAACAGGGCACCGACTACATCACTTTCATCATGGTCGGCGTGTCGACCGGCGCGATCATCCAGGGCGCCGCCTATTCGCGAGTCGCGCTGGCCTTCGCCGGGCCGGTGATGGCGGCGACGCTGTATCGCATCCTGATGGCGGGAGGCGGCCCCGACTACATCGTCGCATTCGACGGCGTATTCCTCACCTTCATGCTGTTTCGCGCGGCGATCAGCGGCGAGCGCGAATTTATCGCCAGTCAGAGCACGGCGCTCGAGGCAACCGATCTCGCAAATTCGCTCGCACAGGCCAATAGGGACGTGTTGCGATCGAACCGGGCGTTGGAGCAACTCGCCCGTGCCGATCCGCTCACCGGCCTCGCCAATCGGAGCCATTTCCGCGAAGCCGCCGCCGCGGCGTGTGGCGCAGGCCAGGGCGTCGCCTTCGTGCTGTTCGACGTCGACAACTTCAAGGCCATCAACGACACGCGCGGCCATGAGGCCGGCGACCGCGTCCTCGCGGCGCTCGGCGATCTGCTGCGTTCGGCCTGTGGGCCGCGCGATCTGCCGGTGCGGCTCGGCGGCGACGAATTCATCGTGGTAGTGCGGGGGAACGACGTCGCGGCGCGCGCGCTGGCGCTGGCGCAGCGATTGAGCGCGGCGCTGACCCGGCCGCTCAGCCTCGGCGGCCAGTCGCTGACCATCAGCTGCTCGATCGGCATCGCGGCTCATGCCAGTGGTCCGGTGGATGTCGAGGATGTGTTCGCCCGCGCCGACGCCGCGCTGTACCGTGCCAAGAATGACGGACGTGCTTGCATCCGGGTTTTCGACGCCCAGCTGCAGGACGAATTCCTGCTGCAGCGCTGCATCGAGGGTGACCTGCCGGGCGCGCTGGAGCGGGGCGACTTGCATCTCGAATTCCAGCCGCAGGTGGCGCTGGCGAGCGGCGAGGTGGTCGGCTTCGAGGCGCTGCTGCGCTGGCGCCATCCGGCCGCCGGACTCATTGCGCCGCCGGACATCATCCAGGCCGCGATCCGGCTGCAGCTGTCGGCGCGGCTGCTCGGCTTCATCGGCGAGCGGGCGTGCGAATTCCTGCGTTCGCTCGATGCCGCCGGCGCCTCACCGCGCCTCAGCGTCGCCCTTAACGTTTCGCCGCGCGAGCTGACGCTGCATTCGCCCGCCGGCATTCTGGCCGAGCTGACGCAGCGTCACGGCGTCGATCCGCGTCGCCTCGAGATCGAGATCACCGAGGAGGCGCTGTTCGATCCACGGCTATGCGCGCGCGAATTGCAGCGCATCGAGCGCGAGGGTTTCGGTCTCGCCATCGACGATTTCGGTGTCGGCCATTCCTCGATTGCCAATCTGATGAGCGTGGCGCTCGACACCATCAAGATCGACCGTTCCTTCATTCATGGCGTGAGTACCAACCGCCAGAACCAGCAACTGATCGCCGCCATCACCGCGGTGGCGCGGCCGCTCGGCCATCGCATCATCGCCGAGGGCGTCGAAAGCCCGAGCGACGCCGAGACGCTGCGCATGCTCGGCTGTGCCTATGGTCAAGGCTGGCTCTACGGCCGGCCGATGCGCGCCGCCGATGCGGTCGCCTGGCTGACAGAAGTGAGAAGCCAGCAGCGGAAGTCGGCGTGAAAAACTTGGCTACGCTTTGTTGATCAGCTCGCGAATGCGCGCTGCCAGCGTGTCGACGGCGAACGGCTTGGTCAGGACGGCCATGCCGGGTTCGAGCTGGCCGTTGTTGAGTAGTGCGTTCTCGGCGAAGCCGGTGATGAACAGCACGTTGAGGTTCGGCCGGGTCTGGCGGCCGGCATCGGCGAGCTGGCGGCCGTTCATGCCGCCGGGCAGGCCGACATCGGTCACCATCAGGTCGATCCGCGCGTCGGATTGCAGCAGCTTCAACCCGCCGACACTGTCGGCGGCTTCGATCGCGGTGTAGCCGAGGTCCTCGAGCACGTCGGTGATCAGCATCCGCACCGTCGGCTCGTCGTCGACGATCAGCACGGTCTCGCCGCGCTGCGCGAACGGGATCACTTGCGAGTCGGGATGCGCTTCGTCCTCGGCGACTTCGCCGCGGTGGCGCGGCAGATAGATGCACACCATCGTGCCTTGGCCGACCTCCGAATAGATCCGCACCTGGCCGCCGGATTGCTGGGCGAAGCCGTAGATCATCGACAGGCCGAGCCCGGTGCCCTGACCGATCGGCTTGGTGGTGAAGAACGGATCGAACGCCTTGGCGATGACCTCCGGCGCCATGCCGGTGCCGGTGTCGGAGACGCACAGCGAAACGTATTGGCCGGCCGGCAGGTCGTAGAGTTTCGACTGCGTCCGATCGATCCAACGATTGCCGGTCTCGATGGTGATCTTGCCGCCGCTCGGCATCGCGTCGCGTGCGTTGAGGCACAGATTCAGCAGCGCGCTCTCCAGCTGCGGGCCGTCGACCAGCACGGTCCAAAGCCCGCTGGCGCCGACGTGCTGTAAGTCGATCGCTGGGCCGACGGTGCGCTGGATCAGGTCGAGCATGCCGGCCACCAGCGTGTTGACGCTGACCGCCGTCGGCGTCAGCGTCTGCCGCCGGGCGAACGCCAGCAGCCGGTGCGTCAGCGACGCCGCGCGCCGCACCGCGCCTTGCGCCGCGACCACGTACTTCTCGATGTCCTGCACGCGGCCCTGGCTGAGCCGCACCGCCGTCAATTCGAGGCTGCCGGAAATGCCGGCGAGCAGATTGTTGAAGTCGTGCGCCAGTCCACCGGTGAGCTGGCCGACGGCCTCCATCTTCTGGGCCTGGCGCAATTGCTCTTCGGAGCGCATCAGTTCGGCGCGGGCTTCGGCGACGCGTTGCTCCAGGGTTTCGTTGAGCGCGCGCAGATCGGCGATGGCGCGGTCGCGCTGCGCCACCAGCGTGCGGCGCTCTTCGAGATCGATCAGCACGCCGGGAAAGCTCAGCGGCGTGCCGTCCGGCGCGTGCTCGACGCGGCCATTGGCTTCGAGCCAGTAGTAATTGCCGTCGGTGCGACGCACGCGATACTGGTGCGCGTAGGCGCCGCCGCGGCGGACGGCCTCGGCGATGGCGGCCGACAGGCCTTGCTGATCGTCCGGATGCACGGTCTCGACCACTTGTGCCAGGCTGAGCCCGTCGCGGCTCTTCTGTGCATCGAAGCCGAAGGCGCGGGCGAAGCCTTCGTCGACCGTGAAGCGATCGTTCGGCAGATCCCAGAACCAGGTGCCGATGATGGCGCCGGCGGCGAGTGCGAGCTGCACACGCTGGACGTTGTCGCGGGCGATCTTCTCGCTGTCGCGCATCGCCGCTTCGGCGCGCTTGCGCGCCGTGATGTCGCGAAACAGCACCGCGACCTGGCGCAGCTCCGGCGGCTCCACCCGCGTCGCCGACACTTCGATGACGCGGTTGGCCTCGACGAAGTCGCGCTCGAAATGCAGGGGCCGGCCGCTGGTCAGCACGCCACGATACAGCTCGACCCAGCCGTCGGCTTCGGTGGGACTGACGAGGTCGCGCAGCGTGCGGCCGATGATGCCGGCGATGCCGGTCTGCTTCTCGTAGCCGGGATTGGCCTCGATATGGACGTAGTCGCTCAGCTCGCCGTGCGGGCCATCGAAGAATTCGATGATGCAGAAGCCGTCGTCGATGGCCTCGAACAGCGCGCGATAGCGCGCTTCGCTTTGGCTGCGGACATCGATCGCGTCTGGCTTCATGGCAATGGTTCAGGCGTTCGGCGGAGAAGGTGGAGAAGGTGGAGAAGCGGACGAGGGCCCGTGGAGATCGGGATAGGGGAAGGCATAACTGCCTAACACCGGACCCTGGACAAAGTTTCGCAGCTTCGCCGTCGTCATCCACAACGCCAGATAGTAAACAGGCTCGAGCGCACGATAGGGTGACTGGGCCCGGCCGTGCAGGCTAAATTGCGGGGCGGTCATCGGTGGGCGCAGACGAAGGGCAGGGACATGAAATCCTATCGCAAGGAGCTGTGGTTTCAGACGCCGGGCCGGCGCGCCTTCGTCAACATCACCCGCGAGGTCGAGGCGGCGCTGAAGGAGAGCGGCGTGCGCGAGGGGCTGGTGCTGGTCAATGCGATGCACATCACCGCTTCGGTCTTCATCAACGACGACGAG
Source organism: Rhodopseudomonas sp. B29 (assembly GCF_000333455.1). Lineage (GTDB taxonomy): Bacteria > Pseudomonadota > Alphaproteobacteria > Rhizobiales > Xanthobacteraceae > Rhodopseudomonas. The sequence continues at coordinate 2,259 of NZ_BADD01000373.1, read as the reverse complement.
AGCGGACTGCATCACGATTACGAACTGTGGTTGGAAAAGCTGGCGCCGCACGAGCCGGTCTCCGGCTATCGCCACAACCGCACCGGCGAAGACAATGCCGACGCTCACATGAAGCGCCAGGTGATGGGCCGCGAGGTGGTGGTGGCGATCACCGACGGCCTACTCGATTTCGGCCCGTGGGAGCAGATCTTCTACGGCGAGTTCGACGGCGGCCGCCGCAAGCGCGTGCTGGTGAAGATCATCGGGGAGTAATCCTCGGTCCGCATCCGGCGCAGTGCAATGCTGGACAGGCAAGTAACGACACATTGTCGCAGGTCACCGGCGCCGCGAATTCCGTCGCGTGGACTGCCGCTCGCCGTTTACCCGTCCAGCTATCAACTCGGCTCGACACTCTCCCGCGTGCGTGTTAGCGACGACTAACAACAATGCGGAAAACCGCACTCATCCGGGAGTGAAACCATGCGACTGAAATTGCTCGCCTCGCTGCTGCTCGTGGCGGCGACGTCCACGGCGGCGACGTCCAATACATCTTTCGCCGCCGACAAGCGTTACGACGTCGGCGCCACCGATACCGAGATCAAGCTCGGCCAGACCATGCCGTATAGCGGCCCGGCGTCGGGCTACGGCGTCAACGGCAAGGTCGAGGCGGCGTATTGGCGGATGGTCAACGCCAAAGGCGGCATCAACGGCCGCAAGATCAATTTGATCTCGATGGACGACGGCTACAGCCCGCCGAAGACGCTGGAGCAGACCCGCAAGCTGGTCGAGCAGGACGAGGTGCTGGCGATCGTCGGCTCGCTCGGCACGCCGACCAATTCGGCCATCCAGAAATATCTGCGCGGCAAGAAGGTGCCGCATATCTTCATCACCTCGGGCGCCTCGAAGTGGAACGACCCGAAGGATTTTCCGTGGACCACGCCGTTCTATCCGCCGTACGAGGAAGAGGCCAAGATCTACGGCAAGTACATCGCCAGGGAGATGCCGGCGGCGAAGATCGCGGTGATCTATCAGAACGACGATTTCGGCAAGGACTATCTCAAGGGCTTCAAGGAAGGCCTCGGCGACAAGGCCTCGGCGATCGTCAAGGAGGCGAGCTACGAAGTCAGCGATCCGACCATCGACTCGCAGATCGTCAATCTGAAAGCGTCGGGTGCCGACACGCTGTTGACGGTGGCGTCGCCGAAATTCGCCGCGCAGTCGATCCGCAAGGTGCACGCGCTCGGCTGGACGCCGGCGCATTTCGTGGTGTCTGTCGGCGCCTCGGTCGGCGGCGTGCTGGAGCCGGCCGGGCTCGAAGCCTCGACCGGGCTGATCAGCGCCTTCACCTCGAAGATCGTCGGCGATCCGGCCTGGGACAACGACCCCGGCGTCAAGGAATTCCTCGCCTTCATGAAGGAGTGGTACCCGGACGGCAATCCGATCGACGGCAGCGTCCAGGTCGGCTACGCGGTGGCTCAGATGACCGAGGTGCTGCTGAAAAATTGCGGCGACGATCTCACCCGCGAGAACCTGGTCAAGCAGGCGACCAGCCTCGACAAGGTTTCGCTGCCGCTGTTCCTGCCCGGCGTCACCGTGACGACGACGCCGACCGACTATTCGGGTTATCACATCTTCAAGATGGCGAAGTTCGACGGCAAGGCCTGGAAGTTCTTCGGCGACAACATCAGCACGACGAAGAAGTAACGAGGCGAGGGCGGCGGCGCCGGCCCCTAGTGGCTCCACAAGTGCCGTCATTCCGGGGCGCGTGCCGCAGGCACGCGAACCCGGAATGACCCGAACTCATCAAATGTAGCCCGCATGCAGCGAAGCGGAATGCGGGGAAGCGGCGAGCGGGTCGATCCCGGATTTCGCTTCGCTGCATCCGGGCTACGGGACTACGCCTCCGCACAGCCGAGCTGAGCCTCACGGCGTCCCGTCGGCCGGTTGATCCACATCAACGATACGCGCGAGTCGGCCGGACTAGCCTTCGCCATCGGCGAGGGAGGGAAGACCGATGAAGACCACCACGTGGAAAGCGATGGTCGGCGCGTGCGTTGTCGCTCTGGCTCTGGCGACGTCGGCGCCGCTGCGGGCGCAGGCCGCGCTCACCGAGCAGGAAGCGCACGCGATCGGCGTCGACGCCTACCTCTACTTCTATCCGCTGCTCTCGATGGAGATGACCCGGCGGCAGTCCACCAACTTGCCGGCCGGCAAGGAGATCGGCAAGGGCCCCGTAAACACCTTCGTCAACGTGCCGGAATATCCGCCGCCGATTCAGGC
>NZ_BADD01000374.1 GCF_000333455.1 Rhodopseudomonas sp. B29 | reverse complement strand
GCGCGGCTTCGGCAGCTCGACATCGGTGAGGGCGTTGGGGTCGTCGATCGGAAGGGGCTTGGTGTAGCCGACGGCTTTCATGAAGGTCTCCATACTGACGTGCGGTCTTGGTCACGGTCTTGGGCGCGGTCGCCGCGCGCACACTTGTCGGACCGCGCCAACATTGCAAGTACTGTCGTTTCGGGGATATAGTCACCGATCGGATACTAATGGACGAATTCGCATGAAACGTCGCAATGTGGATTGCGCGCCGGGCTGTCCGGTCGAGGCGACGCTCGACCTGATCGACGGCAAGTGGAAGGGCGTGATCCTGTTCCATCTGCAAGGTGGCCGGCTGCGCTTCGGCGAATTGCGCCGCAAGATGCCCGGCATCACCCAGCGCATGCTGACCAAGCAGCTCCGCGCGCTGGAGGACGATGGCCTCGTGCTCCGCGAGGTGTTCGCCGAGGTGCCCCCGCGGGTCGAATACGAGCTGTCGGAGATGGGCGAGAGCCTGCGCCCGGTGATCGATGCGCTGAAGCGCTGGGCCGAGGAATATCGCGCCCGGCAAGGCGCGGTCGCTGCGCGGCCGGCCGGCCTGTCGACTCATCCGCCGGATGCGCGGTGACGAAAAACGGCGCCTGCCGAACGACATAGCTGACGCTTCGCAAGTCGCGCCGCAACCTCTGGCCGGCCGCGCGGTTCCTGCTCCACCACGCCCTGAGCTTTGGCGCCCAAACCGCCGCGGCTCTGCCTTCTTTTATCGCCGGCACGGGACTATATCTGCCGCCTCATCGGCTGCTGGACTGGATTCTCGAACATGATTTCGCTGCGCCTTCTGACCGCCCTGTGCCTGTCGATCGCTGTCGCTTCGCCCGCGCTGGCCCAGGAGCGGCGGTTGCCGTCGTCCCAAGCCGAGCTCAAGCTCAGCTACGCGCCGATCGTGCAGCACGTGCAGCCGGCGGTGGTCAATGTCTACGCCGCCAAGGTCATCCAGAACCACAACCCGCTGCTCGAAGACCCGATCTTCCGCCGCTTCTTCGGCGTCGGCCCGCAGCCGGAGCAAATCCAGCGCTCGCTCGGTTCCGGCGTGATGGTCGATCCGTCGGGCCTTGTCGTCACAAACAACCACGTCATCGAGGGTGCCGATCAGGTCAAGGTGGCGTTGTCCGACAAGCGCGAGTTCGAAGCCGAGATCGTGCTCAAGGACAGCCGCACCGATCTGGCCGTGCTGCGGCTCAAGGGCACCGACAAGGAGAAGTTCGCCACGCTCGACTTCGCCAACTCCGATGACCTGATGGTCGGCGACGTGGTGCTGGCGATCGGCAATCCGTTCGGCGTCGGCCAGACGGTGACTCATGGCATCGTCTCGGCCTTGGCGCGGACGCAGGTTGGCATCACCGACTATCAGTTCTTCATCCAGACCGACGCGGCGATCAATCCGGGCAATTCCGGCGGCGCGCTCGTCGACATGACCGGCAAGCTGGTCGGCATCAACACCGCGATCTTCTCGCGCTCCGGCGGCTCGCAGGGCATCGGCTTCGCGATTCCGGCCAACATGGTCCGGGTCGTCGTCGCCTCGGCCAAGAGCGCGGCAAGGCGGTGAAGCGGCCGTGGCTCGGCGCAAGGCTGCAGGCGGTGACGCCGGATATCGCCGAGACACTCGGGCTGAAGCGGCCGTCGGGCGCGCTGGTCGCCA
>NZ_BADD01000375.1 GCF_000333455.1 Rhodopseudomonas sp. B29 | reverse complement strand
GCCGGAGACATCGACGAACTCGCCAAGCGCTTCGAGGATCATTACTGATCGACGTTTCGCGGCCGGACGAGGAGACTCGCCCGGCCGTTGCTTTGCTGATCACCCGGGCGAACGCAGGCAGCCCACCTGAGCAACTCCGACGAACCGTCGGGAATGATTGAAGGAAGTACACGTCATGAATCACGGCAAGGTTCACCGGAAGCTCAACCGCACCGCCGAGCATCGCAAGGCGATGTTCGCCAACATGTGCGCCGCGCTGATCAAGCACGAGCAGATTGTCACCACGCTGCCGAAGGCCAAGGAACTGCGGCCGATCGTCGAGAAGCTGATCACCCTCGGCAAGAAGGGCGGCCTCGACAAGCGCCGCCAGGCGATCGCCGAAATGCGCGACAAGGATCAGGTCAAGAAGCTGTTCGACGTGCTGGCCCCGCGCTACGCCGACCGCAACGGCGGCTACACCCGCATCATCAAGGCCGGCTTCCGCTACGGCGACAACGCCGCGATGGCGGTGATCGAATTCGTCGACCGCGACGAAGACGCCAAGGGCAAGGACTCCGGCCCGACCGAAGAAACCGCCGCGGCATAAGCCGACCGGCATCCGGTCAGTTATTTTGGAAAGGCGGTGCCGAAGGGCGCCGCTTTTTGTTTCGTGTAGACCGCTGCGCTGCCCCACCATCAACCGTCATCCCCGCGAATGCGGGGACCCAGTATCCCAGAGCGCCAGCTTTCATCATCAGCGCTCTGGAATACTGGGTCGCCCGGGCAAGCCGGGCGATGACCTCTGAATATGGAGTAGGCGCCGCGCACGAAATCGCGTCTTGCGCTTGCGGCCATCACTCCCGACGTTACGTCAGCTATCGCGCTGACCAATATCATCGGGAGTAACTCCATGCACATTGATCTGTCCGGCAAGACCTCACTCGTCACCGGCTCCACCGCCGGCATCGGCCACGCCATCGCCAAGGGCCTCGCCGCGACCGGCGCCAATGTCGTGGTCAACGGCCGCAGCCAAGGCAAGGTGGACGAGGCGGTGGCGGCCGTGAAGAAGTCCGCCAAAGGTGGCACCATTACTGGCGTCGCCGCCGACGTCTCGACCGCCGAGGGATGCGCCGCCCTGGTGAAGGCCCAGCCCGACGTCGACATCCTGATCAACAACACCGGCATCTTCGAGCCCAAGGGCTTCTTCGACATTCCGGACGAGGATTGGCAGCGCTTCTTCGACGTCAACGTCATGAGCGGTGTGCGGCTGTCGCGCGCCTATATGCCGGCGATGCTGAAGCGCAACTGGGGCCGCATCGTCTTCATCGCCTCGGAATCTGCGCTGATGATCCCGAAGGAAATGATCCACTACGGCATGACCAAGACCGCCCAGCTCTCAATCTCGCGCGGCCTCGCCGAGCTGACGCGCGGCACCGCGGTGACGGTCAATGCGGTGATGCCGGGCCCGACGATGAGCGAAGGCGTCAAGACTTTCGTGGCCGATCTCGCCCGCCAGAACGGCCAGTCCGAGGCGGAGGCCGCCGCCAACTTCGTCAAGCAGCACCGTCCCGGCTCCCTGATCCAGCGCTTCGCCACCGTCGAGGAGATCGCCAACATGGTGGTGTACGTCTCGTCGAAGGAAGCCGCCGTCACCAACGGCGCCGCACTCCGCGCAGAAGGCGGCCTGGTGCAGACGATCGCGTAGTCCGTTTCCGTTTGCTGCAATCTATTAGTCAGTGCTCGCGTCGCCCTCACCCCAACCCTCTCCCGCAAGCGGGAGAGGGGGCCCGCTGCGGTTGGGGGAAGGCAATCATTTCATCTCTGGCTTCGTCACAACTCCCATCTTGTACCAATAGAGGTGCGCGGCAGCGTTCATCCGAAGCGCCGCCGCAACGGCAGCGCGCTCCCTCTCCCGCTTGCGGGAGAGGGCTGGGGTGAGGGCGCTACCGGGCACGGCGCCCGCAGCTCAGTCCTGCACCGTCAATTGCGGCTTCATCACCAAGCCGAAGCTGCGCAGCTGGCCGAGCAGCTCTCGATAGCCGAAGGCCTGGCAGCCAGAGGCGAAGCCGGGGCGGTTCGGTGCCTTTTGCAGCAGCGAGTAGGCCGCGTAGGCCTGCAGCAGGCCGGTCTGCTTGTAGTTGCAGTTGCCGTGGATCACGCAATGCGCGCGGCCGAGCGGACCGGACGCATAGACCGAGTCGATCGAGGTGTTGATCCGCGGGTTTTCGCGCGGCGGCATCGTCGCCTGCAACGTCGCGGCGATATCCGCCAGCGCCTTCTCCTGGTCGGCGGGCGGCAGCGGCTTGATCTGCTCCTTGACCATCTGCGTGGTCTGCACCACGCCTTCCATCACCGGTCGCGCCAGCACGCCGCCCATCACCTTGCAATTGGCGACGCGCGGATCGTTCTTGAACCATACCGGATGCGCGGTGCCGCCCCACGGCACGGCGATCGCGGTTTCGTGCTGGCCGGGCACCACGACGTCGGCGCGGGCGGTGACGTCCCACGGCAGATATTTGTTCTGCTCGAGGTAGTACCAGTCGGCCTTGAGGATGGTGAAGATCGTCTGGGTCGAGGCGTAGGTCGGCAGCCCCTTCCAGAACACCAGGATGTCGAGCGTATCGAGGCCTGGCGTCTCCAGGCAGATGTTCGCGGCGATCTCGCCGGTGGTGTACATCTGCGCGAGGTTGGGGGAGAGCAGCAGGCCCTTGGCGGCGAACGCATCGCCCCATGTCGACTGCGCCTTCAGCACCCAGTCCTGCTCGCCCGTCGTATCGAGATAGTGACAGCCGGCGGCGAGGCACGCTTCGACCACTTCGGGCCCGTATTTGATGAAAGGGCCGACCATGTTGCTGACGACGCGGGCGCCCTTGAATAATTCCGTCAGCGCCGCGACGGTGTGCTCGACTTCGACGACTTCGTAGTCGGCGGTCTCGATACCGGGGATCTTGTCGACCACGGCCTGCACCTTGGCCTTGTCGCGGCCGGCCGCGATGAAGGGCACGTTGTACTCACGCAGATATTCGCACACCAGCCGGCCGGTGTAGCCGGAGACGCCGTAGACCACGACGGGTCGCTTGTCGCTCATGTTCGTTGTCCTTGTATGTGGGGATGCGTCAGGTGCCCATGCCGCCGTCGACCGGAAGGCCGGCGCCGGTGATGAAGCGGGCGGCGTCGGTGCAGAGGAACACCACGGCGTCGGCGATGTCGGCGACCTCGGCGAGGCGGCCGAGCGGGGTCTGCTCGATCACCGAACCGACCGCGGCGTTGACATCGGCCGCCAGCCCGAGCGCGGCGATATCCTGAGCGAGCTTGAGCCCCATCTCGGTCGCCGCAAGGCCCGGATACACGCAGTTGACGCGCACGCCGTAGCCGAGCTTGCCGGCTTCCATCGCGGCCACACGCGTCATCCGGTCGACCGCCGATTTGGTCGCCGAGTAACCGCCGATCGCCGGATAGGCGATGGTCGCCGCGACCGAGGAGATGTTGACGATCGCGCCGCCTTTGCCGGCTGCGCCGTCCGGCCGCATCGCGCGGAAGGCGTGCTTGATGCCGAGCGCGGTGCCGACGACGTTGACGTCGCACATCCGCCGCATGTCGGCGGCGCTGACGTCGGCCATCAGTGAGGTCAGCTCGATGCCGGCATTGTTGATCAGGATGTCGTAGCCGCCGAGTTCGGCGATGGTGGCGGCGACGGCCGCTTCCCATTGCGCTTCATCGGTGACGTCGAGCCGTGCGAATCCGGTTTTGACGCCGGCCGCGCCCAGCTTGGCGGCGGTTTGCTGCCCGAGGTCCGTCAGCACGTCGGTGATCATCACCGACGCCCCGGCCTTGCCGAGCGCGGTGGCGATCGCTTCCCCGATGCCGCGCGCGCTGCCCGTCACCAGCGCCGTTTTTCCAGACAGAGTCGTCCCGTTCATCGTCTTCCTCCCTGTGAAAAGGCCAATTCCGTCAAGGCTTTGTTGGATCGCTCAGGCGGCTCCGGTTGGGCAGGAGGCCGCTTGAAAACGTTCGCCTTGACGATTGACCAATTTTTGTTGGACGATTGTCAAAATATATCTGGACGATTGTCAAGAGTTCCGGCTGATGAAACGGTGATTTTCCTGCTCGGCCCGGGCATGATGAGCGGACGCCGACGCAGTGCGGCACGAATCGAAGGCGAGGAATGACGGAGCAACTGCTCGAACGAAAACCGCGCGGGGAGGCCACGCCGAAGCGTGGCGCCAGGCCGCCGGTCGACAAGTTCAATGCGCGGCGGATCGAATTGGCCGAGGCGGCGCTCGAGACGCTGGCGGAGATCGGCTACGCCCGCACCAGCTTGCGCGAGATCGCGCAGAAGTCCGAGTTCAGCCACGGCGTGCTGCACTATTACTTCAGCGACAAGTTCGATCTGATCTGCTGCAGCGTGCGCTACTACAAGGGCAAATGCGTCACCCGCTACGATCAGATCACCTCGACGGCGCGCAGCCGCGACGAACTGCTGGACGGCTTTCTCGACAAGCTCGGCGAATCGATGCGGACCGAAGCGGCGATGCATCGCCTGTGGTACGACCTGCGCGCCCAGGCGCTGTTCGAAACCGCGTTTCGTGACGACGTCACGGCCATCGACAAGAGCCTCGAAGACATGGTCTGGCGCGTGGTGTCACGGTTTTCCGAACTCGGCGGCAAGACCCCGGCGATGTCGCCCGAGTCGCTGTACGCGGTGTTCGACGGGCTGTTCCAGAAATATCTGCTGCGGCATCTGTCCGACGATGCGCAGGCGATCCCCGAGCTGCAGGCCGAACTGCGGCGGCTGTTGCCGATGATCGGGTAGGTGAGGGGCTGGTGATGCGGGAGCTCGGTCCGCCCCGAGCACAGCGTCATACGCGGGCTTGACCCGCGTATCCATCGCGCGAAGCGCAGACGACAACCAGGTTCCTTGCGAAGAGGATGGATCGCCGGGTCAAGCCCGGCGATGACGTGGTCAGATGGAGTTGGCTTCCGGACCGACTACTCGCTCGTCATTCCGGGGCGCTCGCGTTAGCGAGCGAACCCGGAATCCAGAAATTGGGACGAAGAACTCAGCGCGCGGTCCGGCGCAGAGATTCCGGGTTCGCGCTGCGCGCGCCCCGGAATGACTCGCGGAGAGGGTGGGGGCCCGACAAGACTAAGCGCGGAGGCCTAATCCCACCCCTCCAGCACGATCTTGCCCTTGGCCTTGCCGCTCTCGATCAGCGCATGCGCTCGCTTCAGGTTGGCGGCGTTGATGGTGCCGTAGGTCTGGTCCAACGTCGTGCGTAGCACGCCGGCGTCGATCAGGCCGGCGACTTCGTCGAGCAGATCGTGCTGGGCGATCATGTCGGCGGTCTCGAACGTCGAGCGCGCGAACATCGCTTCCCAGTGCAGCGAGGCCGACTTGGCTTTCAGCAGCATCGGATTGATCGGCTGCACCGGGTCGTCGATCAGCGCGATCTTGCCCTGCGGGGCGAGGATGTCGACGAGCTGCTCATAATGCTGATCGGTGTTGGTCAGGCTGGCGATCAGCGCCACCGGCGGCAGGCCGAGCGCGTCGACCTGTGCCTTCATCGGCTTCGAATGATCGATCACCGCGTGCGCGCCAAGCTCGCGGCACCAGGCCTGCGTCTCGGGCCGCGAGGCGGTCGCGATGATGCTGAGGCCGGTGAGGCGCCGTGCGAGCTGGATCAGGATCGAGCCGACGCCGCCGGCGCCGCCGATGATCAGCAACGTGCGCGGATCGAACGCCTTGCTGGGCTGCGCACCGAGCCGGTCGAACAGCATCTCCCAGGCGGTGATCGAGGTCAGCGGCAGCGCCGCAGCCGGCGCGAAGCCGAGTGTCTTCGGCTTGTGGCCGACGATGCGCTCGTCGACGAGATGGAATTG
>NZ_BADD01000376.1 GCF_000333455.1 Rhodopseudomonas sp. B29 | reverse complement strand
ACATCCCGGGTGAGGGCCACAACCTGCAGGAGCACTCCGTGGTCATGATCCGCGGCGGCCGCGTCAAGGACTTGCCGGGCGTGCGCTACCACATCCTCCGCGGCGTCCTCGACACCCAGGGCGTCAAGAACCGTAAGCAGCGCCGTTCGAAGTACGGCGCGAAGCGTCCGAAGTAAGCGGGGAGAGCATCCATGTCCCGTCGTCACGCAGCTGAGAAGCGCGAAGTTCTCCCGGATCCGAAGTTCGGGAACATCGTCGTCACCAAGTTCATGAACTCGGTGATGTACGCCGGCAAGAAGTCGGTTGCCGAAGGCATCGTCTATGGCGCCTTCGACCTGATCGAAGCCAAGACCAAGCAGCCGCCGCTCGGCGTGTTCGAGCAGGCGCTCGACAACGTGATGCCGACCATCGAGGTCCGCTCCCGCCGCGTCGGTGGTGCCACGTACCAGGTGCCGGTCGAAGTTCGCTCGACCCGCCGCCAGGCTCTCGGTATCCGCTGGCTGATCGCTGCCGCTCGCGGCCGCAACGAAAAGACCATGACGGAGCGTCTGTCCGCCGAGTTGCTCGATGCTTCGAACAACCGCGGTAACGCCGTCAAGAAGCGTGAAGACGTGCACAAGATGGCGGAAGCCAACCGCGCGTTCTCGCACTATCGCTGGTAACGGCGAAGCACCGGAATCAAGGAAGACGTCATGCCCCGCGCACACGCCATCGAGGACTATCGCAACTTCGGCATCATGGCCCACATCGATGCCGGCAAGACCACGACGACCGAGCGCATCCTCTATTACACCGGCAAGAGCCACAAAATCGGCGAAGTGCACGAAGGTGCCGCGACGATGGACTGGATGGAGCAGGAGCAGGAGCGTGGCATCACCATTACGTCGGCCGCCACGACCGCGTTCTGGAACGGCAAGCGTCTGAACATCATCGACACCCCCGGCCACGTCGACTTCACCATCGAAGTCGAGCGTTCGCTGCGCGTGCTAGACGGCGCCGTGTGCGTGCTCGACTCCAACCAGGGCGTCGAGCCGCAGACCGAGACCGTCTGGCGCCAGGGCGATAAGTACAAGGTTCCGCGCATCGTCTTCGCCAACAAGATGGACAAGACCGGCGCCGACTTCTTCAAGTGCCTGGCCGACATCGTCGACCGCCTCGGCGCCAAGCCGGTTGCGATCCAGCTGCCGATCGGCGCTGAGAACAACTTCAAGGGCCTGATCGACCTCGTCCGCATGAAGGCGGTGGTGTGGGACGACGAGGCGCTCGGCGCCAAGTTCCACGACGAAGAGATCCCGGCCGACCTGCTCGACCAGGCCAAGGAATATCACGAGAAGATGGTGGAAGCCGCCGTCGAGCTCGATGACGACGCCATGGCCGCGTATCTCGACGGCAACATGCCCGACGAAGCCACGCTGAAGCGCCTGATCCGCAAGGCGGTGCTGACTGGCGCGTTTTATCCGGTGCTGTGCGGCTCGGCCTTCAAGAACAAGGGCGTGCAGCCGCTGCTCGACGCCGTCGTCGACTACCTGCCGTCGCCGGTCGACGTGCCGGCGATCAAAGGCACCGACGAGGACGGCAACGAAGTCGTGCGCAAGGCCGACGACAAGGAGCCGCTGGCTCTGCTCGCGTTCAAGATCATGGACGACCCGTTCGTCGGCACCATCACCTTCTGCCGCATCTACTCGGGCATCCTGCAGAGCGGCACCGGCGTGGTGAACTCGACCCGCGAGAAGAAGGAGCGCATCGGCCGCATGCTGCTGATGCACGCCAACAACCGCGAAGACATCAAGGAAGCCTATGCCGGCGACATCGTCGCGCTGGCCGGCCTCAAGGAAGCCCGCACCGGCGACACGCTGTGCGATCCCGCCAACCCGGTCATCCTCGAAAAGATGGAATTCCCGGAGCCGGTGATCGAGATCGCGATCGAGCCGAAGTCGAAGGCCGACCAGGAAAAGCTCGGCGTCGCGCTGGCCAAGCTGGCGGCGGAAGATCCGTCGTTCCGCGTGTCGACCGACCAGGAGTCCGGCCAGACCATCCTCAAGGGCATGGGCGAACTCCATCTCGACATCAAGGTCGACATCCTGAAGCGCACCTACAAGGTGGACGCCAACATCGGTGCGCCGCAGGTGGCGTTCCGTGAGCGCATCACCAAGAAGGCCGAAGTCGACTACACCCACAAGAAGCAGACCGGTGGTACCGGTCAGTTCGCTGCGGTGAGCTTCGTCGTCGAGCCGACCGAGCCGGGCACCGGCTACGTGTTCGAGTCGAAGATCGTCGGCGGCGCGGTGCCGAAGGAATACATCCCCGGCGTCGAAAAGGGCATCGAGAGCGTGCTGTCGTCGGGCGTCGTCGCCGGCTTCCCGGTCGTCGACGTCAAGGTGTCGCTGGTCGACGGCAAGTACCACGACGTCGACTCGTCGGCTCTGGCCTTCGAAATCGCCTCGCGGGCCGCGTTCCGCGAAGCACTGCAGAAGGGCAAGTCGGTCCTGCTCGAGCCGATCATGAAGGTCGAGGTCGTCACCCCGGAAGACTACACCGGTTCGGTGATCGGCGACCTCAACTCGCGGCGCGGCCAGATCCAGGGCCAGGACATGCGCGGCAATGCCAACGTGATCAACGCGATGGTGCCGCTGATGAACATGTTCGGTTACGTCAACAACCTGCGCTCGATGAGCCAGGGTCGGGCGAACTTCACTATGCAGTTCGACCACTACGCGGAAGCGCCGGCCAACGTGTCGGCTGAAGTCCAGAAGAAGTTTGCCTGATTGTCGCCGGCGTAAGCTGCGACTGAACGGAGAGAGCGATGGCCAAAGCAAAGTTTGAACGTACGAAGCCGCATTGCAACATCGGGACGATCGGTCACGTCGACCATGGCAAGACGTCGCTGACGGCGGCGATCACCAAGGTTCTGGCGGAGACGGGCGGTGCGACGTTCACGGCCTATGACCAGATCGACAAGGCGCCGGAAGAAAAGGCGCGCGGCATCACGATCTCGACCGCGCACGTCGAGTACGAGACGCAGAACCGCCACTACGCGCACGTCGACTGCCCCGGCCACGCCGACTATGTGAAGAACATGATCACCGGTGCGGCGCAGATGGACGGCGCCATCCTGGTGGTGTCGGCCGCCGACGGCCCGATGCCGCAGACCCGCGAGCACATCCTGCTGGCCCGCCAGGTCGGCGTGCCGGCGCTGGTGGTGTTCCTGAACAAGTGCGACATGGTAGACGATCCGGAACTGCTCGAACTCGTCGAGATGGAAGTGCGCGAGCTTCTGTCGAAGTACGACTTCCCGGGCGACGACATTCCGATCGTCAAGGGCTCGGCGCTTGCTGCGCTGGAGAACTCGGATCCGAAGCTCGGCCACGACGCCATTCTCGAGCTGATGAAGAACGTCGACAGCTACATCCCGCAGCCGGAGCGTCCGGTCGACCAGCCGTTCCTGATGCCGGTCGAAGACGTGTTCTCGATCTCGGGCCGCGGCACCGTTGTCACGGGTCGTGTCGAGCGCGGCATCGTCAAGGTCGGTGAAGAAATCGAAATCGTCGGCATCCGCCCGACGCAGAAGACGACCTGCACCGGCGTCGAAATGTTCCGCAAGCTGCTCGATCAGGGCCAGGCCGGCGACAACATCGGCTGCCTGCTGCGCGGCACCAAGCGTGAGGAAGTCGAGCGTGGCCAGGTGCTGTGCAAGCCGGGTTCGGTGAAGCCGCACACCAAGTTCAAGGCCGAGGCCTACATCCTGACCAAGGAAGAGGGCGGACGTCACACCCCGTTCTTCACCAACTATCGTCCGCAGTTCTACTTCCGCACCACCGACGTGACCGGCGTCGTGCATCTGCCGGAAGGCACCGAGATGGTGATGCCGGGCGACAACATCGCCATGGAAGTGCACCTGATCGTGCCGATCGCGATGGAAGAAAAGCTGCGCTTCGCCATCCGCGAAGGCGGCCGCACGGTGGGCGCCGGCGTGGTTGCGGCGATCATCGAGTAAAGACAGCGAATAGAGAATGGCGAGTAGCGACAGCTACTCGCTACTCGCTAATCACTACTCGCTCCTAGAGAAAGACACGGCAATGAACGGCCAGAATATTCGCATTCGCCTCAAGGCGTTCGACCATCGCATTCTCGACACGTCGACGCGTGAGATCGTCAACACCGCGAAGCGAACCGGTGCGCAGGTGCGCGGGCCGATCCCGCTGCCGACCCGGATCGAGAAGTTCACCGTCAACCGTTCGCCGCACGTCGACAAGAAGAGCCGCGAGCAGTTCGAGATGCGCACTCACAAGCGCCTCTTGGACATCGTCGATCCGACCCCGCAGACGGTGGACGCGCTGATGAAGCTCGACCTCGCCGCCGGCGTCGACGTCGAGATCAAGCTCTAACTGATTGGACAGTCCGGTTTTCGAACGGACAGAAGGAACAGGAAGCACGCCGATGCGCTCCGGAGTGATCGCACAGAAGGTCGGGATGACGCGGGTCTTTACAGAGGCCGGCGAACATATCCCCGTGACCGTGCTGAAGCTTGGCAACTGCCAGGTGCTTGGTCATCGCACCAAGGACAAGAACGGCTACGTCGCGCTGCAAGTCGGGTCCGGCTCGCGCAAGACCGTGTACATGCCGAAGGCGGAGCGCGGCCAGTTCGCCGCCGCCAAGGTCGAGCCGAAGCGCACCGTCGCTGAGTTCCGCGTGTCCGAGGACGCGCTGATCCCGGTCGGCGCCGAGATTCAGGCCGATCACTTCGTCGTCGGCCAGTTCGTCGACGTCACCGGCACTTCGACCGGTAAGGGCTTCGCCGGCGGTATGAAGCGCTGGAATTTCGGCGGTCTGCGCGCCACTCACGGCGTGTCGGTGTCGCACCGTTCGATCGGTTCGACCGGTGGCCGTCAGGATCCCGGCAAGACCTTCAAGAACAAGAAGATGCCCGGCCACATGGGCGTCGATCGTATCACCACGCTGAACCTGCGTGTGGTGCAGACCGACGTCGAGCGCGGCCTGATCCTGGTCGAGGGCGCTGTGCCCGGCACCAAGGGTGGCTGGATTCGCGTTCGCGACGCGGTGAAGAAGACGCTGCCGGCAGACGCGCCGAAGCCGGGCAAGTTCCGGCTCGCCGATGGCGGCGACGCGGCTCCGGCCGCCGAGCAGGAGGGTGCGTGAGATGGAATTGAAGATCACCACTCTTGAAGGCAAGGAAGCCGGCTCGGTCCAGCTGTCCGACGCCATCTTCGGTCTCGAGCCGCGCCAGGACATCATCCAGCGCTGCGTGATCTGGCAGCTTGCCAAGCGCCAGGCCGGGACTCACAAGGCCAAGGGCCGCGCCGAAGTCTGGCGCACCGGCAAGAAGATGTACAAGCAGAAGGGCACCGGCGGTGCTCGTCACGGCTCGCAGCGCGTGCCGCAGTTCCGCGGCGGCGGTCGCGCCTTCGGCCCGGTGGTGCGTTCGCACGCCATCGACCTGCCGAAGAAGGTTCGTGCGCTGGCGCTGAAGCATGCGCTGTCGGCGAAGGCCAAGGCCGGCAGCCTGATCGTTGTCGACAAGGCCGAGCTCGAGGCCGCCAAGACCAAGACGCTGGTCGGCCAGCTCGCGGGTCTCGGCCTGCAGAGCGCGCTGGTGATCGACGGCGCCGAGGTCAATGCCGGCTTCGCCACCGCGGCCCGCAACATTCCGAACGTCGACGTGCTGCCGATCCAGGGCATCAACGTCTACGACATTCTGCGCCGTCAGAAGCTGGTGCTGACCAAGGCGGCTGTCGATGCGTTGGAGGCGCGCTTCAAATGAAATCCATCGATCCGCGCCATTACGACGTGATCGTCGCGCCGGTCGTCACCGAAAAGGCGACGATGGCGTCCGAGCACAACAAGGTCGTGTTCAAGGTGCAGGGCGGCGCCACCAAGCCGCAGATCAAGGAAGCCGTCGAGAAGCTGTTCGACGTCAAGGTCAAGAGCGTCAACACGCTGGTCCGCAAGGGCAAGACCAAGGCGTTCCGCGGCACCTTCGGCACCCAGTCGGACACCAAGCGTGCGGTCGTGACCCTCGAAGAGGGCCACCGCATCGACGTCACCACCGGGCTGTGAGGCGGGACCGATCATGGCATTGAAGACTTTCAACCCCACGACGCCGGGCCAGCGCCAGCTGGTGATGGTCGATCGTTCGGCGCTCTACAAGGGTAAGCCCGTCAAGGCGCTGACCGAGGGCAAGAGCGAGAAGGGCGGTCGTAACAACACCGGCCGCATCACCGTTCGTTTCCGCGGCGGTGGCCACAAGCAGGCCTATCGCCTGGTCGATTTCAAGCGCACCAAGGTCGATGTTCCGGCCAAGGTCGAGCGTCTCGAATACGATCCGAACCGCACCGCGTTCATCGCGCTGATCAAGTACGAAGACGGCGAGCAGGCCTACATCCTGGCTCCGCAGCGCCTCGCTGTCGGCGACACCGTGGTGGCGGGCGCCTATGTCGACGTCAAGCCGGGCAACGTCATGCCGCTCGGCAACATGCCGATCGGCACCATCGTGCACAACGTCGAGCTGAAGATCGGCAAGGGTGGTCAGCTGGCGCGTTCGGCCGGCACCTACGCGCAGATCGTCGGCCGCGACCACGACTACGTCATCCTGCGCATGAACTCGGGCGAGCAGCGCCTGGTCCACGGTCGCTGCACCGGCACGATCGGCGCGGTGTCGAACCCGGACCACATGAACATCTCGATCGGCAAGGCCGGCCGCAAGCGCTGGCTGGGTCGCCGCCCGCACAACCGCGGCGTCGTCATGAACCCGATCGACCATCCGCACGGCGGCGGTGAAGGCCGCACCTCGGGCGGCCGTCACCCGGTTACTCCGTGGGGCAAGCCGACCAAGGGCAAGAAGACCCGGTCCAACAAGTCGACCGACAAGTTCATTCTCATCAGCCGCCACAAGCGGAAGAAGAAGTAAGGAAGCCGGACATGGTTCGCTCAGTCTGGAAAGGCCCGTTCGTCGAGGCCTCGCTGCTGAAGAAGGCCGATGCCGCGCGCGCGTCGGGCCGTCACGACGTCATCAAGATCTGGAGCCGCCGCTCGACCATTCTGCCGCAATTCGTCGGACTGACGTTCGGCGTCTACAACGGCCAGAAGCACGTTCCGGTGGCGGTGAACGAGGAAATGGTCGGGCACAAGTTCGGCGAGTTCTCGCCGACCCGCACGTTCCACGGCCACTCCGGCGATAAGAAGGCCAAGAAATGAGCAAAGAAAAGCGTGAGCGGGCTCTGCCCGACAACGAGGCCAAGGCCGTAGCTCGTATGCTTCGCGTCTCGCCGCAGAAGCTCAACCTCGTCGCCCAGCTGATCCGCGGCCGCAAGGCTGCGGCGGCGCTCGCCGACCTGACGTTCTCGCGCAAGCGGATCGCGGTCGATGTCAAGAAGTGCCTGGAATCGGCGATCGCCAACGCCGAGAACAATCACGACCTCGACGTCGATGCGCTGATCGTGTCCGAGGCCCACGTCGGCAAGGGCATCGTGATGAAGCGGTTCTCGCCGCGCGGCCGTGGCCGCTCCGGCCGTATCTTCAAACCCTTCGCTCAACTGACGATCGTCGTTCGTCAGGTCGAAGCCGAAGCTAGCGCCTAAAGAGAGACTTTCGATGGGTCAAAAGATCAATCCGATCGGGCTGCGGCTGGGCATCAACCGGACCTGGGACTCGCGCTGGTACGCCGGCAAGAACGAGTACGGCAAGCTGCTGCACGAAGACGTCAAGATCCGCGAGATCCTGCACAAGGAATTGAAGCAGGCCGCGGTGGCTCGCATCGTGATCGAGCGTCCGCACAAGAAGTGCCGCGTGACGATCCACTCGGCGCGTCCGGGCGTGGTGATCGGCAAGAAGGGCGCCGACATCGACAAGCTTCGTAAGAAGGTCGCCGACATCACCTCGTCGGACGTGGTGATCAACATCGTCGAAATCCGCAAGCCGGAGCTCGACGCCACGCTGGTCGCCGAGTCGATCGCGCAGCAGCTCGAGCGCCGCGTCGCGTTCCGCCGCGCCATGAAGCGCGCCGTCCAGTCGGCGATGCGTCTCGGCGCCGAGGGCATCCGCATCAACTGCTCGGGCCGTCTCGGCGGCGCTGAAATCGCCCGCATGGAATGGTACCGCGAAGGCCGTGTGCCGCTGCACACGCTGCGCGCCGACATCGACTACGGCGTCGCCACCGCGTTCACCACCTTCGGCACCTGCGGCGTCAAGGTCTGGATCTTCAAGGGCGAGATCCTCGAGCACGATCCGATGGCCCAGGACAAGCGCATGGCGGAAGGCGACAGCACCCCGTCGCGTCCGCGTCGCGACGCCGCCTGATCGGCCGAGCATAGGAATTGAGGGCGTAAAGCCATGATGCAACCAAAGAGAACCAAGTTCCGCAAGGCGCACAAGGGCCGCATCCACGGCGTCGCGTCGTCGGGCGCTACCTTGGCGTTCGGTCAGTTCGGCCTCAAGGCGATGGAGCCGGAGCGCGTCACCGCGCGGCAGATTGAAGCCGCCCGTCGTGCTCTGACCCGTCACATGAAGCGTGCCGGCCGCGTCTGGATCCGCGTGTTCCCGGACGTTCCGGTGTCGAAGAAGCCGGCCGAAGTCCGCATGGGCTCGGGCAAGGGTTCGCCGGAATTGTGGGTCGCGCGCGTCAAGCCGGGCCGGGTGATGTTCGAGATCGACGGCGTCACCCAGCAGATCGCCAAGGAAGCGCTGACGCTGGCCGCCGCCAAGCTGCCGATCAAGACGCGCTTCGTCGCGCGCATCGCGGAGTAATCGTCATGGCCGAGATGAAGACCGCCGACATTCGCGCGATGAGCGAAGACCAGATGGACGACGCGATCGTCAATCTGAAGAAGGAGCGCTTCAACCTGCGCTTCCAGCGCGCCACCGGTCAGCTCGAGAACACCTCGCGGCTGCGCGAGGCTCGCCGCGACATCGCCCGCATCAAGACCATCGCCGCGCAGAAGCGCGCCGGCAAGACGAAGTAAGGACGCGCAACATGCCGAAGAGGACCCTGCAGGGCGTGGTCGTCAGCGACAAGCAAGCCAAGACCGTGGTGGTCTTGGTGGAGCGGCGCTTCACCCACCCGATCTACAAGAAGACGATCCGCCGTTCGAAGAACTACCACGCCCACGACGAGAACAATCAGTTCCATCCGGGCGACATGGTGTGGATCGAGGAGAGCAAGCCGATCTCCAAGCTCAAGCGCTGGACCGTGGTCCGGGGCGAACCGAAGAAGACCGCCTAAAGCGCATCCGCGCATCAGTTTTTAGCGCGCGAGAGCGCAGCAGAGAGAGGACGAGGTGCATCAATGATTCAGATGCAGACCAACCTCGACGTGGCCGATAATTCCGGCGCACGCCGTGTCATGTGCATCAAGGTGATTGGGGGATCCAAGCGCCGCTATGCCACCGTGGGCGACGTTATCGTGGTCTCGATCAAGGAAGCCATTCCGCGCGGCAAGGTGAAGAAGGGCGACGTCATGAAGGCCGTGGTGGTCCGTGTCCGCAAGGACATCCGCCGCGCCGATGGCTCCGTCATCCGCTTCGACCGCAACGCCGCCGTGCTGATCAACAATCAGTCCGAGCCGGTCGGCACCCGTATCTTCGGGCCGGTGCCGCGCGAGCTGCGCGCCAAGAACCACATGAAGATCATTTCGCTGGCGCCGGAGGTGCTGTAATGGCCGCCAAGATTCGCAAGGGCGACAAGGTGATGGTGCTGAGCGGCCGCGACAAGGGCCGCACCGGCGAGGTGTTTGAAGTGCGTCCGGACGCCAATGTGGCGCTGGTGCGCGGGATCAACATCGTCAAGCGCCACCAGAAGCAGACCCAGACCCAGGAGGGCGGCATCATCTCGAAAGAGGCGCCGATCCACCTGTCCAACATCGCGGTGGTCGGCAAGGACGGCAAGCCGACCCGCGTCGGATTCAAGATCCTGGCGGACGGCAAGAAGGTCCGCATCGCCAAGAGCTCGGGAGCAGAGATCGATGGCTGAGACCGCTTACACTCCGCGGCTGCGCACGGAATACGACCGCAGCATCCGCGCCGCGCTGACCGAGAAGTTCGGCTACGCCAACGCCATGCAGGTGCCGAAGCTCGACAAGGTCGTGCTGAACATGGGCGTCGGCGAGGCGGTCAACGACCGCAAGAAGGCCGAGCAGGCGGCCGCCGATCTGTCGCTGATCGCCGGTCAGAAGGCCGTCGTGACCTATTCGCGCGTCGCGATTTCGACCTTCAAGCTGCGTGAGAACCAGCCGATCGGCTGCAAGGTGACGCTGCGGGCCGCCAAGATGTACGAGTTCATCGACCGCCTGATCACGGTCGCGCTGCCGCGCGTGCGTGACTTCCGCGGCCTGAACCCGAAGAGCTTCGACGGCCGTGGCAACTACTCGCTCGGCATCAAGGAACACATCATTTTCCCCGAAATCGACTTCGACAAGACCGGCGAGTCGTGGGGCATGGACATCACGGTGTGCACCACCGCGCAGACCGACGACGAGGCCCGCGCTCTGCTCACCGCTTTCAATTTCCCGTTCCGGCAGTGAGACGCTGACAAGCATCTCAAACGCGGAAACCCAGGAGCCACAGATGGCAAAGAAGAGTTCAGTCGAGAAGAACAACCGGCGCAAGAAGATGACCAAGAACGCTGCGCCGAAGCGCGCGCGTTTGAAGGCGATCATCGCCGACAAGGACAAGCCGATGGAAGAGCGCTTCGCGGCGACGCTGAAGCTCGCCGAGATGCCGCGCAACTCGTCGGCGACGCGCATCCGCAACCGCTGCGAAGTCACCGGTCGTCCGCGTTCGGTCTACCGGCTGAACAAGCTGAGCCGCATCGCGATCCGTGAGCTCGGCTCCAAGGGCCTGGTCCCGGGTCTCGTGAAGTCGAGCTGGTAAGGGGAGGGTCGTCAGATGTCCACGCACGATCCGATCAGCGATCTCATCACCCGCATCCGCAATGCGCAGATGCGTTCGAAGTCCAAGGTCTCGACGCCGGGTTCGCGCATGCGCGCCAACGTGCTCGAAGTGCTGAAGTCGGAAGGCTACATCCGCGGCTACGCCACGGTCGAGCATCCGTCGGGCCGCAGCGAGCTCGAGATCGAGCTGAAGTATTTCGACGGCGAGCCGGTGATCCGCGAAATCGAGCGCGTGTCGCGCCCGGGCCGCCGGGTCTACGCCTCGGTGAAGAACCTGCCGCGCGTCAACAACGGCCTCGGCATTTCGGTGCTGTCCACGCCGAAGGGGATCATGGCCGATCACGATGCGCGCGACNGCAATGTCGGCGGCGAGGTGCTGTTCACGGTGTTCTAATCGCGCCGGCGCTTCGAGCGCCGCGCCGATTCAAGGATTTTGAGAAGGATCGACCATGTCACGCGTTGGCAAGAAGCCCGTCTCGGTGCCGTCCGGTGTGACGGCGACCGTCGAGGGTCAGACCGTCAAGATGAAGGGGCCGAAGGGCCAGCTTCAGTTCGTCGTGCACGACGACGTCGACGTCAAGTTCGAGGACGGCCAGGTGAAGGTGGCGCCGCGCGCCGAGACGAACCGCGCTCAGGCGCTGTACGGCACCGCGCGGGCGCAGATCGCCAACCTGGTCGAGGGCGTCACCAAGGGCTTCGAGAAGAAGCTCGAGATCACCGGCGTCGGTTATCGCGCCGCGCTGCAGGGCAAGAAGCTGCAGCTCGCGCTCGGTTACAGCCACGACGTGCTCTACGACATCCCGGAAGGCATCACCATCACGGTGCCGAAGCCGACCGAAATCAACGTCGCCGGCATCGACTCCCAGAAGGTTGGCCAAGTCGCCGCCGAGATCCGCGATTATCGTCCGCCGGAGCCCTACAAGGGCAAGGGCGTTCGCTACGCCGACGAATTCATCTTCCGCAAGGAAGGCAAGAAGAAGTAACGGAGCCGGTCATGTCGAAGATGAAGGTTACCAATGCCCGGCGCAAAAACCGCGTGCGCAACGCTTTGCGTCGCACCGCGAGCGGCCGCCCGCGGCTCTCGGTGTTTCGCTCGTCGAAGCACATCTACGCCCAGGTGATCGACGATCTGAAGGGCGAGACACTCGCCTCGGCGTCGTCGCTGGAGAAGACGCTGCGCGAAGCCGGCAACACCGGCGCCAACATCGACGCCGCCAAGGCGGTGGGCAAGCTGCTCGCCGAGCGCGCGGTAGAGAAGGGCGTCAAGGAAGTGGTGTTCGACCGCGGCGGCTATCTGTATCACGGCCGCGTCAAGGCGCTGGCGGATGCGGCCCGCGAGAGCGGTCTGACTTTCTAAGTTTCGGGTTCGAACGGATATTGGATCGAGGCCCGGCGCCTCGTTAGAGATCGGAAAACGCACATGGCAGGTGAACGCGAACGCGGCGGCCGCGAACGGAGCAGGGATCGCGAGGAGCGCGACAGCGAGTTCGTCGACAAGCTCGTCCACATCAACCGCGTGGCGAAGGTGGTGAAGGGCGGTAAGCGCTTCGGCTTCGCTGCGCTGGTGGTGATCGGCGATCAGAAGGGCCGCGTCGGTTTCGGCCATGGCAAGGCGCGCGAAGTGCCGGAAGCCATCCGCAAGGCGACCGAGTCGGCGAAGCGCAATCTGACCCGCGTCGCGCTGCGCGAGGGTCGTACGCTGCATCACGACATCGCCGGCCGTCACGGCGCCGGTCGCGTCTATCTGCGTGCCGCTCCGGCCGGTACCGGCATCATTGCCGGCGGCCCGATGCGCGCCGTGTTCGAGACGCTCGGCATCCAGGACGTGGTGGCGAAGTCGATCGGTTCGTCGAACCCCTACAACATGGTTCGCGCAACCTTCGACGCGCTGAAGCACCTCGACTCGCCGCGTTCCGTCGCGGCTCGCCGTAACCTCAAGGTTTCCACCCTGCAGGCCCGCCGCGTCGGCGGCGATGCCGAAGTGGTCGCCGACTAACAGCGTGATCGAACGCGATCACGCGGTCTTCTGACAAGACTCGATCGGAGTGAACGAGATGGCCAAGGCCGCAAACAAGATCAAGGTCGAGCAGATCGGCAGCCCGATTCGGCGCCATCACTCGCAGCGCGAGACGCTGATCGGCCTGAAGCTCAACAAGATCGGTCGCGTTACCGAACTGCAGGATACGCCTGAAGTTCGCGGCATGATCGCCAAGGTTCAACACCTCGTTCGCGTCGTCGACGAGAAGTAAGAGGGCAGAGCGATGAAGCTCAGCGAGATCTCCGACAACGCCGGCTCGCGCAAGAAGCGCATGCGCATCGGCCGCGGCATCGGTTCGGGCAAGGGTAAGACCGGCGGCCGTGGCGGCAAGGGCCAGACCGCGCGCTCGGGCGTGCGTATCAAGGGCTTCGAAGGCGGTCAGATGCCGCTGCATCGGCGCCTGCCGAAGCGTGGCTTCAACAACATCTTCGCGCTCGACTTCGCCGAGATCAATCTCGACCGGCTGCAGGACGCGATCACCGCCAAGAAGCTCGATGCCGGCAAGACGATCGACGCCGCGGCGCTGGTCGAAGCCGGCGTGCTGCGCCGCTCGCTCGACGGCGTGCGTCTGCTCGGCCGCGGTGAGCTCAAGGCCAAGGTCAACATCGAAGTCCACGGCGCCACCAAGTCGGCGATCGAGGCGGTCGAGAAGGCCGGCGGCTCGGTGAAGATTCTGGCGCCGAAGCAGGAAGAAGGCGAGGCCGCGTAAATTCGCCGTCATCGCCCGCTGTTATGGCGGGCGAATGCCTTATGGCGCGGTGGATTTTTGCGGTGCTTGCACCTAATTGAGACCCGGCGCCAGCTCGTTTCCCGCGCCCGGCGGGACTGACGGCGAGGTGCGCGGGAGAAAGCCGGACATGGTCTCTGCAGCGGAACAATTGGCGGCGAATCTCAACTTCTCGGCCCTCGGCAAGGCCGAGGAGCTGAAGAAGCGGATCTGGTTCACGCTCGGCGCGCTCCTGGTCTATCGCCTCGGCACTTACATCCCGCTGCCCGGCATTGATCCGAACATCTGGGAGCAGGTGTTCCGCCAGCAGGCCGGCGGCATTCTCGGCATGTTCAACATGTTCGCTGGCGGCGGTATCCACCGCATGGCGATCTTCGCGCTCAACATCATGCCGTACATCTCGGCGTCGATCATCGTGCAGCTGCTGACGACCGTGTCGCCGCAGCTCGAGGCGCTGAAGAAAGAAGGCGAGAGCGGCCGCAAGACGCTCAATCAATACACCCGCTACCTCACCGTGATTCTGGCGCTGTTCCAGTCCTATGGCATCGCCGTCGGTCTCGAAGGTGCCGGCAACGTCGTGTCCGACCCGGGCCTGTTCTTCCGGCTGTCGACCGCGATCACGCTGACCGGCGGCACCATGTTTCTGATGTGGCTGGGTGAGCAGATCACCTCGCGCGGCATCGGCAACGGCATTTCGCTTATCATCTTGGCCGGCATCGTCGCCGAGCTGCCGTCGGCGCTGGCCAACATGCTCGAGCTCGGCCGTCAGGGCGCGCTGTCGACCGGCCTGATCCTGATCGTGCTGGTGATGGCCGTGGTGGTCATCGCCTTCATCGTGTTCATGGAGCGCGCCCAGCGCCGGCTGCTGATCCAGTATCCGAAGCGCCAGGTCGGCAACAAGATGTTCGAGGGCCAGTCCTCGCATCTGCCGCTCAAGCTCAACACCTCGGGCGTGATCCCGCCGATCTTCGCGTCGTCGCTGCTGCTGCTGCCGACCACGATCGCGAACTTCAACGCGGGGAAGGGACCGGAGTGGTTCCAGTGGATCGTGACGCAGTTCGGCCACGGCCGGCCGCTGTTTCTGATCTTCTACGTCTCGATGATCGTGTTCTTCGCGTTCTTCTACACCGCGATCGTGTTCAACCCGACCGAGACCGCGGACAATCTCAAGAAGCACGGCGGCTTCATCCCGGGCATTCGTCCTGGTGAGCGCACCGCCGAATACATCGACTACGTGCTGTCGCGCATCACCGTGGTCGGCGCGATCTATCTGGCGATCGTCTGTCTGATCCCGGAAATCCTGATCTCCTACGCATCGGTGCCGTTCTATTTCGGCGGCACCTCGCTGCTCATCGTCGTCAGTGTGACGATGGATACCGTGGCGCAGGTGCAGGGCTATCTGTTGGCGCACCAGTATGAAGGTCTGATCAGGAAGTCGAAATTGCGGGGGCGCAAGAAATGAGACTGATCCTTCTCGGGCCGCCGGGGGCCGGCAAGGGAACGCAGGCGGGTCGTCTGGTCGAGCGCTACGGCATCGTCCAGCTGTCGACCGGCGACATGCTGCGCGCCGCGGTTGC
Organism: Rhodopseudomonas sp. B29; assembly: GCF_000333455.1. Classification (GTDB taxonomy): domain Bacteria; phylum Pseudomonadota; class Alphaproteobacteria; order Rhizobiales; family Xanthobacteraceae; genus Rhodopseudomonas. The sequence continues at coordinate 2,670 of NZ_BADD01000376.1, read as the reverse complement.
GGCCGGCACGCCGGTCGGACTCAAGGCCAAGGACATCATGGCGGCCGGCGGGCTGGTGCCCGACGAGGTGGTGATCGGAATCATCTCCGACCGCATCGAGCAGCCCGATGCCAGGAAGGGCTTCATCCTCGACGGCTTCCCGCGCACGGTCGGTCAGGCCGAGGCGCTCGATACGCTGCTCAAGGCCAAGCACCTCGAACTCGACGCCGTGGTCGAACTACGGGTCGACGAGAGCGCGCTGCTCAAGCGAGTCGAGACCCGAGTCGCCGAGATGCTGGCCAGGGGCGAAACCCCGCGCGCCGACGACAACGCCGAGGCGCTGGCCAAGCGGCTTCACGCCTACCGCGACCAGACCGCGCCGCTGGTGGAATATTACGGCGCCCATGGTTCGCTGCGGACCGTGGACGGCATGATGTCGATCGACGACGTCACCAAGGAAATTCAACGGATTCTCGGCGGATTGGGCGCTTCTGGCGCCGCCGCGACCGCCTGAGGCCGGAGAGACTGACGAAATCGACCACTGCGGCGCCCAAAAGGGAGCCGCAGCGGTCAAAAGGTAACGAAACTGCGACTGCGATCCGGGTTCCGGTTGACGAGGTCAAGCGGAATCCTTTAATAAGGCCCGATATCCCGTCGGATAGGTTTCAGACGATGCCGGGCCCCGAAAGAAGCGAGGGGGTTGGCGTCGTGTTCGCGTTTGTGAACGCCACCCGAGAAGGTAATCAACCGGCTCAGCGCCGGTGACAGGAGAGAAGTCTGTGGCCCGTATTGCCGGCGTGAATATCCCGACCAACAAGCGCGTGCTGATCGCGCTTCAGTACATCCATGGCATCGGCCAAAAGAATGCGGCCGACATCATCGAGAAGGTGAAGATCCCGGTGGATCGCCGCGTCAACCAGCTCAGCGACGCCGAGGTCCTGCAGATCCGCGAAGTGATCGACCGCGATTACCTCGTGGAAGGAGACCTTCGCCGCGAGACGGGTATGAACATCAAGCGTCTGATGGACCTCGGCTGCTACCGCGGCCTGCGTCATCGCCGCGGCCTGCCGGTGCGTGGCCAGCGCACCCACACCAACGCCCGCACCCGCAAGGGTCCGGCGAAGGCGATCGCCGGCAAGAAGAAGTAAGTTTGCGAATAGCGAACGGCGGCGAGCGGGTAGGGACCTCCTATTCGCTCTTCGCCGTTTCGCCATTCGTTGTTTTGGTGGAGCCGCTGGGATTACGGCGGCGTTGAGATCGCAAGAAAGGGACTTATATGGCTAAGGAAGCCGGACGTGTTCGCCGCCGCGAGCGCAAAAATATCGCCTCGGGCATCGCGCACGTGAATTCCTCGTTCAACAACACGACCATCACCATCACCGACGCGCAGGGCAATGCGATTGCCTGGTCGTCGGCCGGCACGATGGGCTTCAAGGGCTCGCGCAAGTCGACCCCGTACGCTGCGCAGGTCGCGGCCGAGGACGTCGCCAAGAAGGCCCAAGAGCACGGCATGCGTACCCTCGAGGTCGAGGTCGCTGGTCCGGGTTCGGGCCGTGAATCTGCCCTGCGCGCGCTGCAGGCCGCGGGCTTCACCGTGACGTCGATCCGCGACGTCACCACGATCCCGCACAACGGCTGCCGCCCGCGCAAGCGTCGCCGCGTCTAAGCTGTTAGTCCCGTCGCGGGCCTCTGTGCCCGCGACGTCTTTGTTCGAGTTGTGGTGCGGATTGCTCCGCAGTTTCCATTGCCATTGACGTCGGCGCCCGCGCTCCGCGCGAGGCCAGACCGGTCAGGAAGGTGAGACAGTGACGATCCAGAAGAATTGGCAGGAACTCATTCGTCCGAACAAGCTTCAGGTCACCCAGGGCAGCGACGCGAGCCGTTTCGCGACGCTGGTCGCCGAGCCGCTCGAGCGTGGCTTCGGCCAGACGCTGGGCAATGCGCTGCGCCGCGTGCTCTTGTCGTCGCTGCAGGGTGCGGCGGTGCAGTCGGTGCACATCGACGGCGTTCTGCACGAGTTCTCCTCGATCGCCGGCGTGCGTGAAGACGTCACCGACATCGTGCTGAACATCAAGGACATCTCGCTGAAGATGCAGGGCGAAGGCCCGAAGCGGATGGTCATCAAGAAGTCCGGCCCGGGCGTCGTCACCGCCGGTGACATCCAGACCGTCGGCGACATCGTCGTGCTGAACCCCGATCTGCAGCTCTGCACCCTCGACGAGGGCGCGGAGATCCGCATGGAGTTCACCGTCGACACCGGCAAGGGCTACGTCGCCGCCGAGCGCAACCGTCCGGAAGACGCGCCGATCGGCCTGATCCCGGTCGACAGCCTGTACTCGCCGGTTCGCAAGGTGTCGTACAAGGTCGAGAACACCCGCGAGGGCCAGATCCTCGACTACGACAAGCTGACCATGACGGTCGAGACCAACGGCGCGCTGACGCCCGAGGACGCGGTGGCCTTCGCCGCCCGCATCCTGCAGGATCAGCTCAACGTCTTCGTCAACTTCGAAGAGCCGCGCAAGGAAGTCACCCAGGAGATCATCCCGGATCTGGCCTTCAACCCGGCCTTCCTCAAGAAGGTGGACGAGCTCGAGCTGTCGGTGCGTTCGGCCAACTGCCTGAAGAACGACAACATCGTCTACATCGGCGATCTGGTGCAGAAGTCGGAAGCCGAAATGCTCCGCACCCCGA
>NZ_BADD01000377.1 GCF_000333455.1 Rhodopseudomonas sp. B29 | reverse complement strand
CGTCACCGCGCGACGCCGAACGTCTTCATGACGCCCGCGGCGCTGCTGGCAGCCGAGGTGACCGGCTTTGCCGAGATCTCTGTCCTGATTGCGGTCGACAGTGCTGCGCCGGACCGGCTGCTCGGGCTATGGGCGCTCGACCGGCGCAAGCCGCTGCCGTTGTGGCCGGAGACGCTCGAGGCGCTGCCGTTCTACTACGCGTTCCTGTCGACCCCGTTGATCGACCGCGATCATGCGGACGCCGTGATGCAGGCCTTCGTCGAAGCGATCGCCGGCGCGGCGGCGCTGCCCAAGGTGCTGCATCTGCCGTCTTTGGATGCCGAGGCTCCTGCCTATCCGGCGCTGCGCAAGGCGCTCACGACGAGGGGCGCCGAGACTATGGTGCTGTCCCGCCAAGGCCGACCGGTGGTGAGCCGGGAGGCCGGGCTGAAGCGCTCCGGTTCCACCCGCAAGAAACTGCGTCAGGATTGGAACCGGCTGTCGGCGCTGGGCCGGGCCGAGATTCGCAACGATCGAGAGCCGGCGGCGGTCGCGGCTGCATTCGAGACGTTTCTTAATCTGGAACTCGCGAGTTGGAAGGGCGATCGCGGCACCGCGATTCTCTGCCACGAGCACGACGCCAAATTCGCCCGCCGCCTGATTGCCGAACTGGCGGAGCAGGGCGCCGCCTCGGTGGCGCTGCTCGAACTCGACGGCCGCGCCATTGCCGCCCAGGTCGTGATGTATTGCGGTCGCAGCGCCTACACCTGGAAGATCGGCTTCGACGCCGCCTTCGCCCGATTCTCGCCGGGCGCGCTGCTGGTCGACAAGCTGACCGAGGAGCTGTTTGCCGGATCGGACATCGACGCCATCGATTCCTGCTCGGTCGAATCGAGTTTCATGTCGACCCTGTGGACCGGAAGGCGGGCGATGGTTGAGCTTCTGGTTGATATGGGGCCGCGTAAGTCTATGACATTCCAGATGGAAATGGTGCGACTTCAAGGTCTGCAGCAACTTCGCGGCCTGCGCAACCGGCTCCGCACCTGGCGGGCGACGCGGCCGCGCAAGCCTGCAATGGCGCCGCAACCCTGAGCCGAATCTGCGCGTCTGATTCCATCTCGGCCACCCGTTCCTCGGCTCTGCCGGCTTGACGCAAGCTTGATGGCGCCTATCTGGGCAACGAGCAGGACGGTCTCGCGCAATTGCGAAAAGCCAAGCGAGGCGGGGACTTCTGCACGGCCGATCAATCGCCGCGCGAGCTCACTGAACGCGATTGTTTGATGGTTTTGCCTTGACTTGGCAGTTCTCCACCGATAAAAACCGCGCACTTCAAGACAGGCGGTGAGCTTCGCCAGTGTCGGAACGGATCACCTGAAACGTCCTTTTTGGGCTTTCGGGCACCACCCTCGACCACAGTCGCTCAGACGCTGTCTAGATAAGCCAGGCAATGCCAGGACATTACGCGTCCTCTCGAGCAGGTCTCCTGAGGATGGTTTTGGAAGCATGACCTCGGTACGAGCCGGAAAGCGTCAGCTGACCGGTTTTTTGC
>NZ_BADD01000378.1 GCF_000333455.1 Rhodopseudomonas sp. B29 | reverse complement strand
CTGAGAGAACCGGCTATTCCTTCGGCACGACGAAGCAATACTGACGGTCGTCCTTGCTGGAGACCCAATAGTTCGTCGTGTAGTAGGCGAGCTGAGTCGTCCCAGCGGGCCGGTTGTCCTGCAGCAGGGTAAGCACCGCGTTGGCGATCGCTTCTCCTTGCGTATCGGCGCGGTAGGACAGGTTCTTGGTGAACAGGCCTTGCTCCACCATGTCGCAATCTGCGGGCTGACCATCGCTTGCAACGAAGATCTTCACCTCGCTGCCGGCACGCCCTATGCGCTGAGGCTCGACATGGCTGCCGCAGTTGCCCAAGTGGGTGAGCTGAGCTGGCACGAAGACGGCCGCGGCCCGGGCGGCGAGACCGGACTCGTGAGGGCGCAGCCGCTGGATTGGGGCGACGTCATCATCGCCCGCAAGGAGACGCC
>NZ_BADD01000380.1 GCF_000333455.1 Rhodopseudomonas sp. B29 | reverse complement strand
GCGCCTGACCATCACGGCCGGCAAACTGTCGGCGGGCGACTTCTTTGTCCTCAACGCCTACGCGTTCGATCCGCGCGGCCAGTTCATGAACTGGAACGTCTATGGCAGCGGCTCCTACGACTGGGTGATGGACAAGGTCGGCTGGAGCTGGGGCGGCGTGGTCGATTTCAACCAGCGCGACTGGGCATTCCGCGCCGGCTACTTCCTGCAGGGCGGCGTCTCCAACAGCAATTACTTCGATATGCATATCCCGGAGCGCGGCCAGTACCTCGCCGAGCTCGAGCTGCGCTACGCCGCGTTCGGCCAGGGCGGCAAGCTGCGCCTGCTGGGCTGGTTCAACCGCGCCAACATGGGCAGCTACAGTGATGCGCTGGCGCTGCCGCTGTCGTCGGCGAACTATCCGGACATTACGCTGACGCGTGAAGTGCGCACCAATTACGGCTTCGTCGTCAATCTCGAACAGGCCATCACCGATCAGATCGGGCTGTTCTCGCGGGCGAGCTGGAGCCCCGGCAAGGTCGAGATCATGGGCTGGACCGAATGCGACTCGTCGTTTTCGCTCGGCACCCAGATCAAGGGCGCGTCGTGGGGCCGGCCGGACGATCGCATCGGCGTCGGCGGCGTCATCGAAGGCCTGTCGGAGGAGGCGCGCGCCTATTTCGCCGCCGGCGGCCTGGGCGTTCTGATCGGCGACGGCCGGCTCAATTACCGACCCGAGCAGATCGTCGAGGCGTATTACGCCTATAAGCTCGACAAATGGTCGACGCTGACGGCGGACTACCAGTACATCGTCAACCCTGCCTACAACGCCGACCGCGGCCCGGTGTCGATCTTCGCCGGACGGTGGCATTCGGAGTTTTGAGGGAATGGAGTCGTAGGGTGGGCAAAGGCGCGCAGCGCCGTGCCCACGCGAGAACCGCTGTGCGCGAAGGGCGTGGGCACGCTTCGCTTTGCCCACCCTACGGCCGGTTACGACCGCGGGTTACGTCTCAGGCGGCCGACGCCAGGAACTCCAGCACCGCGCGGTTGAACTTCTCTGCGTCGGTGACGGTGACGCCGTGGCCGCCTTCCGGCATCACCACGAGCTGCGCGTTCGGCAGGCCAACGGCGAGTTGCTGCGAGCACGTCCACGGCACCAGCGTGTCATCCTTGGTGGCCAGCACCAGCGTGCGGTGACGGATGTCGCCGAGCCGCGCCGCGACGTCGAAGCGCCAGCAGCGCGGAGATGCGGGGCTCAATGTTGTCGGCGCCCTGGAAATGCTTGACGCCGTGC
>NZ_BADD01000381.1 GCF_000333455.1 Rhodopseudomonas sp. B29 | reverse complement strand
ACTCGCGGATTACGCGGCTTGGTGGATGGCTGCGCAGAACAAGCATCGACGAGATCCCACAGCTGATCAACGTCCTCGAAGGCAGCATGTCTATCGTCGGTCCAAGGCCCCATGCCATCGCCCACGACAACGAATTCCACAACGCCGTTCGCAACTATGCCTATCGGCGGAGGGTGAAGCCCGGATTGACCGGCCTGGCTCAGATCAAAGGCTATCGCGGGCCCACGCCAACATCCCGTTCGATCGAACTACGCGTGAAGCATGATCTGCATTACATCGACAACTGGAGCTTCGGAATGGACCTCATGATTCTCGCCCAGACACCTCTCGAACTCATCCGAGGGCGAAACGCGCTGTAGGGTCCGGACTGTCCTGGCAACTGACTTGTTCGAGAGGTCGCCACAACCGTGCCCCGCGCAATCTGCCAAATCAGGGAACGCGAACGACGGCCGGCCGAACGACGGCCGGCCGGGCGTGGCCGACGGGTCGATTATCTTGTGGAGCGAGGCCTTATAATCCGCGAATGCAGCGCGCCGATTTATAGTGGACCCCACTCGCGAGGCATTGATGGCATTCGAGCAGCGGGCGAAACTCCCTGGAGCACCCGCGAGGATGTCCGAACGTTCCGGCGAGCAACAGCCGCTGAGCGGAGGGGATGTTCGGTTGTCCTATTCCGACGCCGACAACGTGGAATGGGGTCAAGCCCGCTGGCGCCGCCCTTTGGTTTCCGAATCGTCGCGAATCCGGAAGTCGTCGATTTTGCGCCCTGATTTGATTGCCGCCACAAGCCAGCGCGGCTGCTTCCCGCGGCCAGACCAAGTCTCGGAAGGTGTTGCAGGATTTCGATATTTCGGAAACACCCGCGGATATTTGCGCCGAACCTTCGTGTGCGCCTCAAACGAGGTGGCCGAGTCGGTACCTTCAATAACAGTCCGACCACGGTTCAAGACAGCGAGACGTTTTTCCAATTCCTGCTTCTCGGAAGCGATCCGAGTCGAGAGGATCCCGCTGATTTTCTCATGAAGCGACCAAAGATCGTCAATCGACATAGATTCCAGTTNCAGCTTCTTGGTCGACATTCGACTGTCCCAGTTCATTCCTTTCGACACGTCATGGCTGAAGTGGCAGAAATCGCAAATAGGCCCATTTTCTCCGTTCAAACAAGCCCCGGAATGAAAAATACCCACAGCAACATTACGCAACAAATCACCAGATAAGTTAACCCACTCAGCGCGCGAAGGTTTTTTGAAAGCGCCAATGGAGATGATTTAGCGGGTAAGTTGTATATTTCCTGGTTTTGAGTGAGCCCAGCCCCGGGGCCGAGCGTCCGCAGGCGGCGCGATTCGAATCGTCCGGCGAGCGCTCGCATTGCCAAATTCGCAATGCGGCAACAAATATAAAATGATATTTTTAATCGGTGTTTTTTTAAAAATGAAATGACAATCCGGATATTAAATATAAAATAGTAAAGATTCTGGGGCGCATTGGCCGCCCGCCCCTCACCGGTTTGATCTCAAATTTGGCTACTCCAATCTGAAAAGCATAAATTACATGCGCAACCCGGACTCAGTCGATTTGGATGCCATGCAGTTTGATGAACTCTGGGCTCTTCATGAGGAGCTCACAAAAATTCTGTCTGATCGACTGCTCGGAGAGAAGCGAGAACTCGAAAAGCGACTCGCTAAGCTGAATCAGACAGAACCTTCGGAAATGGGCGAGCGCGGCGCCGGGTCAAAACGGACCTCGTCCCGCCGCGGATATCCCAAAGTGCTCCCGAAGTACTTCAATCCGTCAGTGCCACACGAGACATGGTCAGGCCGCGGCAAGCGGCCCCGCTGGCTCGCCTTGGCTCTGGAACAGGGCCGTACGCTGGACGATCTCAAAATCAAGCAACTCGACGGCGACCGCGGTCATGAATCGTTTGGAGGCGACGAGCCGCCGTAGGCGGTTCCTCCTCGGCCAAGGTCGTTGAGGTGACAGAGTTCGTCTGTGGAGTTGCGCCTTGCATCCAATGACAGTTGCTTCAAATTGCGATCAATATCGCTGACTCTGCTTATCATTTCGTCAAAGACATCGATTCGGGCCTTGACGGCCGATTTGTCGTGCACCTTCNACCCGGACATCAACCCCGCTCTCGCGTTCCGCAAGCAAACATCGACAGGGCGATCTTATCGGCAGGCGTTTCGATCCTTCATTGGGCTGGCGCTCCACATTTAAAATTCACTAAGTTGGACCATGATTTGAATCATCAGACGACCGACAGGGTTCAACGCTGCCTGACTTTATTAAAAAAATAAGATGGTCGATCATGTCTGGCCATCCTTGGCACGGCAGTACGGCGCTGCGAAAACCTTCTATGGTGCGGATTTAAATGGGTGGCGTCCAGCCTATCCCTCGCGCATTTGGCGAATATTTTAGCCGCAACAACGGCGGAGCCGGCTGTGACGATTTAACGGACCACAAAATCATCGACGGTACCTGTCCGTGACTCGCGTGCAGCTCGAGTCCGGCGGCAAATCCGCTCTCGTCGACGACAAGCGCCCACGTCCGTCACACCCTTACGGCGGCCGGCGCCGACTGCATCTGAGTGAATCTGTCGGAAATCCTTAGTCGCGTGCCGTATCATGGTCGGTCTGCCGATGCGGAAAACGTGCGGCGAACGCCTCCTTAAGAGACCTGAAGTGGCCGATGCTGACCTCCAGATCCTTTAGCCGTCGCTCGCCGTTGGCGATCTCAATGCTGAAATTGTTTTGGAGCTTTGTGTTCTCTCCTTCCCGATCGACATACTCGTCTGTGGCGTCGCCGACGGTTACAGCGGCGCGTGCCAGTACATCGTTGATCCGTTCACTAAGACCTCTGTACTCAGCCTGCGCAGCTCGTAGAGCAGCATCAACGGCGTCCTCAACCGATTTGACGCGCAATTCATCGGTTTCAGCATCCCGCTCGAAAGATCTAGCCTGGAAAGCGCCTTGGCGTTTTTGCCTCGAAAACATGTCGCATCTCACCTGTCTCAGGGGACGTAAGTGGTCAATGAAAGGTCCAAGAGCATCGACTTGAGACGGTCCATTCAACAAACCGCATTGCACCACTCAAGCGGTTGGTTTTCACCGAACTCCAACACGCCGAGTTTCACTCGTCGTTAATTTATCGCTATCGCTCATGCTATCAAAAAATACTCCGGCGTGGGTTAAATCCGGCATGATGGGCAGGATCGAACCTTCTGCGGCGTGTGCAATCGTGGGCGTCTCCGTCGGCACACGCTTGGTTGGATCACCACGTCATCCGTGATCTGTTCGCCGGGGTCGCCGATCCAGCCGGCTCGAGGACTGCTGGAGCGTCGTTTTATGAGCGACCTGCCAAATCCCAGCGTGTCCAGCTTTCTCAAGGCTACGCTCAGACGATTAGATCGGACCGTGTCCAAACGCTTGCAGGATTAAGCAAGCGCTTTGCGACGGACGGCTGGTCGGTCGATGTCGGGCCGTTTTGCCATCCCGAGTTTTGCGCATCTACGCTCGGGCTTGCTGCTGTTGCGCCTGCTGGGCCTGTCGATGTGATTCAACGGGATCGCAGGTATTGAGTTAGGCAGCGCGCGCCACCCTGTTACCTTCTTCAAGCAACCTTCGACCAAGGTTTCAGAGGTTTCGGTGGAATCAATCTAAGCTGGCGTTGACGGCTGGCGACTGATAATCGCAATCCTTCGCAACTCAGGAGTTGTTGCGGGGCGAGTGCGGTGCATTACACGTGTAGTTGTTTATCTTTTTCAATCCGGCGGCAGGTCTCGTCCTGTGCGGCGGCGGCCGCCCTGACGTTGGTCGCAGGCAGTGCTTGGGCGCAATCGGCGCCCCACGCGCCGACCAAAGCCCCCGTCGCCATGTTCGACTGGTCCGGCTTCTATGCCGGCGGCCACTACGGCTATGGCCGCGGCTTCGGTCGCAACGTCGTCACCGACGGCACGGCGACCGCATCGTCCCCGGAATTCGGCAGCCAGTTCGGCGGCCTGCAGGCTGGATACAACTACGTCGCGCCATCGCGGCTGCTGCTCGGCGTCGAAGGCGACGTCACCTTCCCGAACTATCTCGACGACGGCGTCGTCGCGCGCACCGAGACAAGCGCGGGGCTCCTCACCGAAAAGCTCGACCTGGTGTCGTCGCTGCGCGGCCGGCTCGGTTACGCGGCTTCGAACTGGATGGTGTATGCGACCGCCGGCTGGGCCTGGGGCACGTCGCGCTATGTGCTGGAGGCCGACGAGGGCGAGCAGAAGAAGCTGCGGCTGCGCAGCGGCTGGGCGGCGGGCGCCGGCGCCGAATTCGCGCTGGCTCCGGGCTGGAGCGCCCGCATCGAATATCTCTACGAGACGCTCGGCGGCACATCCGGCGGCTTCCCGTCCGGCATCGCCGACGTGTCGAAATCGATCGACCTGCATCAGGTCCGCATCGGGCTCAACAGGCGCATCGGCGGCACCGATGGCCCCGATGCGTTCGTCGATCCGTGGGACACGGCGGGC
>NZ_BADD01000382.1 GCF_000333455.1 Rhodopseudomonas sp. B29 | reverse complement strand
CGGTGCGGTCAGTCTGAGAAAACTTCAGCCGCGCCGGCGTGGCGTAGAACAGATCGGCGACTTCGACGCGGGTGCCCTGGCTCAGCGCCGCCGGCGCGATCGGGCTCTTGTCGCCACCCTCGACGCGCAGGCCCCAGGCGTGCGGCTCGGCGGCGTGGCGCGTGGTGATCGACAGCTTCGCCACCGCGCCGATCGATGGCAGCGCCTCACCGCGAAAGCCCAGCGTGCGGATCGCCAGCAGGTCCTCGTCGTCGAGCTTGGAGGTGGCGTGGCGCTCGACCGCGAGCGCGAGGTCGGCCTGGGTCATGCCGTGGCCGTCGTCGGCGATCACGATCTTCCGCCGTCCGCCGCCGTCCGAGAAGATATCGATGCGGCTGGCGCCGGCATCGATGGCGTTCTCGACCAGTTCCTTCACCACACTCGCCGGCCGCTCCACCACCTCGCCCGCAGCGATGCGGTTGACGACGGTTTCGGGAAGCTGGCGAACGGGCATGCGGAACCGGCGACTCGGCTGGAGGGAGAGGCGACTTTAGAGAAGCCGCGCCGCGGCGTCATCTCCAAGCCAAGCCGTCATTGGCTTCGTCATTGCGAGCGAAGCGAAGCAATCCAGCTCCCTGCACTGCGCTGGATTGCTTCGTCGCTTCGCTCCTCGCAATGACGGGCTAAACTGGCGCTGCGCCTTTAAGTCAGGTTCACAGGCACAGCGCCGTCATCCTGATGTGCGCGCCGCGAAGCGGCGAGCCTCGAAGGATGACGGCATGCAAGTGGTGAGGCTCAATCATCAAACCGCTTGCCGCTGCGGCCGGCCTTGATGTCGCCGCGGTGCTTCTTGCCTTCGAGGCGGCGCTTCTTGGAGCCGAGCGTCGGGCGGGTGGCACGGCGGGGGATGGGGCGGACCAGCGAGGCTTTCAGCAGTTCCTCGAGCCGCTCGAGCGCATCGGCCTTGTTGCGCTCTTGGGTGCGGTAGCGGTCGGCACGGATCACGATGACGCCGTCCTTGGTCATGCGCTGGCCGGCGAGTCCGACGAGCCGCGCCGCCGCATCCTCGGGCAGCGCGATCTTCGCGGTGTCGAAGCGCAGCTGCGCCGCGGTGGCGAGCTTGTTGACGTTCTGGCCACCCGGCCCGGAGGCGCGGATGAAGCTGATCTCGATATCGTCGTCGTCGATGACGAGGTTGCGGCTGATCCGCAGCATAGGGCACCGGGTGGTTCAAGCGGCCTGCGCCGCATCGCGGCCCGCTGTGTAGCACATCTCCGCATACGCGACGCGCTCCCTCGCCGCCCGCACGACGCGCTCCCTCTCCCCGCCTGCGGGGAGAGGGCTGGGGTGAGGGGGCGTCTCCGCGAGTCTCAGCGGCTCGACCGCGCGGAGGCGCCCCCTCACCCGGATCAGCGCTACGCACTGATCCGACCTCTCCCCGCACGCGGGGAGAGGTTAGGCCGTGCTCGGAGAAAGGTTCGGAGGACCGTTGATTTGATCGCGAAGCTAATTCGCCGTCGGGGCCGGCGTTGCGCCCGCCGGCTTCACGGCGTTCGGGTCCGCCGCCGCCTGCGGCTGGCGGCCGACCACGACGGTGATCAGGCCGTCGGCCCACAGGCGCTTGGCAGCGCGCTTGGCGTCGTCGAGGGTGACGGCGTCGACCATCGCGTTGCGCTTTTCGATGTAGTCGATCGGCAGGCCGTCGTTCTGATATTGCAGCAGTGCCTGCGCCAGCTTGGCCGACGTATCCAGCGACAGCATCTGCGAGCCCTTCAGGTAGGACTTGGCCTCGTCGAGCTCGGTCTGGGTCGGGCCGTCGGTCGCCATGCGCTTGATCTCGGTATCGAGCGCTTCGACGGTCTCGGCGGCGCGGTCGGCGCGGGTCGCGGTAGAGCCGATGAACAGCGCCGAGTGCTCCATCCAAAGCAGCGAGCCGTAGATCGAATAGGCCAGGCCGCGCTTCTCGCGGATGTCGCGATAAAGCCGCGACGACAGCGAGCCGCCGGCCAGGATGTGATTGACCACGTAGCCGGCCATGAAGTCCTTGTCGTGCCGGCGTAGCCCCGGGCTGCCGAACGTCACCACCGTCTGCGGCACGTCGAGCGGCACCTGGACGCGCTGCGGCGGCTTGGTCGCGACGACATCCGGCACCGGTGTGAGCTGCGCTTTCGCGGGCAGATCGCCGAAGGTGTGATCGAGCAGCTTGGCCAGCGTGCCGGCGTCGACGTCGCCCACCACCGCGATCTTCAGCGTGTCCTTGGCGAGCACGCGGCTTGTGTAGTCCTTCATGTCGTCGATCGTGATAGTCGGCAGGCTGGCGACGGTGCCGGTCGGCGAGCGACCGTAAGGATGATCGCCGAATGCGAGCTGCAGGAATTTGCGGCTTGCGATGTGGGTCGGCTCGACCGACTCGCGGCGCAGTGACGACAGCAGTTGCGCGCGAATGCGCTCGACGTCCTTGGGCTCGAAACGCGGCTTGGTCAGCGAAGTGTGCAGCAGGTCGAAGGCTTCGTCGCGATTGTCTTTCAGCATCCGCAGCGAGCCACGGAAGTAATCACGCGTCACCTGGTAGGACAATTCGATGGCGCGGCGGTCCAGCCGCTCGTGGAAGGTCGCCGAGTCCATATCGCCGGAGCCTTCGTCGAGCAGGTTGGCCACCATATGGCCGACGCCGGGCTTATCGGCGGGATCCTGGGTGGCGCCGCCGCCGAACGAGTACTCCATCGAGATCAGCGGCACGGTGGCGTCCTGGACGAACCAGGCCTCGATTCCGCCGGGCGTCACCAGATGCTGGATCTTGGCGGCTGCGAAGCTCGGCGCGGCTTGTAGCAGCGCGGCCAGCGCGACGACGGCGGCCAGAACGAAGCGGCGGGATGTCACGGCGAAGCTCACGACCGCCTCTCCTCTTGCTTGGCCGACGGGCCCTTGACCAGATAGCCGGTGACCGAGCGGGTGCGATCGAGCCACTCGCGCGCCGCGGCGCGGACCTGATCGGAGGTGACGGCGCGGATGCGCTCCGGCCAGCTCTGCACGTCATCGACGCTTAGTCCGGTGGTCAGCGCGGCGCCGTACCAGCGCGCCAGCGTCGCCTGATTATCCTGCGCGTAGGTGGCCGAGGCGATCAGCTGCGTCTTCACCCGTTCGAGATCCTCGGAGCGGATCGGCGTGCGCACGACCTCGGCTAGGACGTCGTCGATCGCCTTGTCGATCTCGGAAAATTCGACGCCAGGCTTGGGCGTCACCGCTATGGTGAACTGGCTGTCGTCGAGCGCCGTGCCCTGATAGGCGGCGCCGGCGGTGATCGCCAGCGGCTTGTCGATCACCGTGGCGCGGTACAGATACGAGTTACTGCCGCCGCCGAGCAGTTGCGCCAGCACTTCGAGCGCCGGGCTCTCGCCCTTGGCGGCGGTCTTGGCCGAAGGCACCAGATACACGCGGCGCATCGTCGGCTGCTCGACACGCGGATCGGCCAGCGTCACGGTGCGCGGGCCGGCCGGAGTCGGCTCCTGCGGCCGCAGCCGCTGCGCGAATCGCC
>NZ_BADD01000383.1 GCF_000333455.1 Rhodopseudomonas sp. B29 | reverse complement strand
ATTCGATCGCCGAGATCGACGAGAAGGTTCTGGCGGAGTAAGCGCTCCGCCACATCCCGTACGTTGCCGCGTAGTCCTACGCGGCAACGCATTACGGTTTGATTCATCGCTCCGCTCCACTGTGCGGCGAGCGTGCCAGTGGGCCGCTCGCCCCAGACCTGATCGGAGCGTCATGACCGATACTCAGAACGCCCGGGCCGGCGATCTGCCGGGCACAGACAGTGCTCTGCCGCGGCTGCTCGTGATCGACGACGATGCAGTTCACCGCGCCATCATCTGCAAGATCGCGATCCGCGCCGGCTTCGAGCCGGTCGAAGCGGCGACGCTGAGCGACGTCGTCGAGCTGATGACCTACAATGATTTCGAGGGCGCCACGGTCGATTTGTCGCTCGGCGAGGAAGCCGGCACCGACGTGCTGCGGCACTTCGCGGACCGCGACTTCCGCAGCCCGATCATCATCCTCAGCGGCGCGACCGCGGAAGTCACCCGCAAGGCCCACGATCTCGGCCAGACGCTGGATCTGACGATGCTCGAAGCGGTGGGCAAGCCGGTCGACCTGGCCGAACTCCGCAACCAGCTCTCCACCATCGCCCGCACCTGGCGAATCCTGCAGCAGGGCAACGCGGCGTAGTGATCAAGGATTTCCTCCGTCATTGCGAGGAGGCGAAGCCGACGAAGCAATCCAGTCCCGTGCACTGAGCTGGATTGCTTCGCTTGGCTCGCAATGACGCTACTAATTACTCTTCGTTTAACTCCGGAGCCGTCATCCTGAGGTGCGCGCGCAGCGCGCCTCGAAGGATGACAGCCACACGCGCAGCCCATCCTTCGAGGCTCGCTTTGCTCGCACCTCAGGATGACGTCGTGCGTGTAATAATTCTCAGAATTACCGCAACGTCCGCACCCACTGCGAAATCGCACTGACGACGCGCGGTTCGATTCCGTAGTAACCGTGCGGCGTCAGCGAGCCGCAATCGCGCGGGGAGCGTTGGTCGCCGCCGCTGACGGTGAGGAGTTTGACACGACGCGAACCTGTGAGTGCGGCTGCGATTTTCGGCGCATCGCCGGGCGGCGCGACGTCGCAGCGGTCGTCGGCGTTGGCGACGACCAGGGTCGGCACATCGACCCGCTCGGGGTGTGCATCGAAGACGGTTTCGCGACTGCCGCCGAGCCGCGACACCGACTCGGTCAGCACCACGCCGGCGATCTCGCCGCCGCGCAGATGTGCCGCGCCGTTCATCGCCGCGATCGACCCTTGGCTGGTGCCGACCAGAACGATCGGCGCGTCCGATCGCGCACGGGCGAAATCGACCAGCTTGCGGATCACCTCCGCGTATGCGGGCGTGCTGCGCACGCCGCGCAGATTATCGCCATCCACCGCATCGGGGATCACCACGGCAAAACCCTGCGCCACCCAGAGGCCGCGGGTGCGGACCAGAAAATTATCACCGCGGGCAAAGTGGCCGTCGCTATTCAGCCCGAGATCGCCGGCTCCGCCCGGCAACATCACCAGCGTCGCTTTGGGATGCGCAGCAGCGACATACAGCACGCGCTGCGTCTCTCCTTCCGCGACGGTGAGATCGAGCACCTGCTCGCGGAGGGAAGGCGCAGTTTGCGCTGCGGCCGGCGCCGCGACGCCCAACGACAACAGCGCCGCCGCGACGTAGGCGGCGACGCATCCCGTTCGAAGTGGCTCGAGCCAGGCTTTCATCGACACGCTCGTCGGCCGGGCAGCACAGCGCTGCCTCGGCCGAGGCACATTACATCGGCGGCGTCAGCCCGTCGCGGCCGACGGCGATGCGGCCGGTCTGAAACGAGCCATCGGGCAGAGTCTTCCGAAGGCGATGATCTGGCGC
>NZ_BADD01000384.1 GCF_000333455.1 Rhodopseudomonas sp. B29 | reverse complement strand
GATCACCACCCGGTGGCGGTGCTCGCCGCGATGAAACACCAGGCCCGCGGCCTGACCGACCTTCATGGCCAGCTCCGGCGTGATCAGGCCGTTGGCGCGGCCACGAATCCCGTCGGTCCCGAAATATCTGCGGCTCATCAGCTTCCCCCGCCCGAGCCACGTCGAGGCGCGGAAACACCGGTTGATCGGTCCCGCGCCGCCGTGGCGAACTGGCCTTATAGGGCCAATTCGGTTGCCACGACTTCAAAAAATATAATGAACAATTACGCAAAACGGGCCGGACGCATGTCCAGCCCGTTGAATTCGCTTGTTTTTCTGGAACATCGATGGTGTCCGCGCGGGCTATTTGCCGTCGTGCCCCGGCTTCTTCTCGGGCTTGGACGGCGCCGGCTGGGTGATGCTGACCGGATCCGAACCCGGAAACGATTCTTCCAAAGCCTCGTTCAGCTCCTGGTCCTTCTGGTCCTTGGTCGGCTTCTCGGCCATGGCTCGCTCCTCGGTTTGCGTGGGTGTCGGGGCAGCAACGCTGCAGCGGATGGGCTGTTCCCAGCCCCTGCCGGACCGAACGTCGCGGCGGCAACCGCGGGCCTCCATCACCTCCCATGTTGCGCGGCGCGGGCGCGTGCTACAGACCCGTCATCACAACCAAGAACGGCCAGCTAACGGCTCAGACGCGGACCCCACCCATGAAAGAGATCACCTGCATCGAGGACCTGCGCCAGGTTCACAAGCGGCGCGTGCCGAAGATGTTCTTCGATTATGTCGACCACGGCTCCTACGCGGAGGAGACGCTGCGGGCCAATGTCGACGACCTGAAGAAGCTGAAATTCCGCCAGCGCATCCTGGTCGACATCTCGAAGCGCGACCTCGGCACCACGGTGATCGGCGAGAAGATCGCCATGCCGTTGATCCTGGCGCCGGTCGGCTCGACCGGCATGCAGCACGCCGACGGCGAGATTCTCGCCTGCCGCGCCGCGCAGGCCGCCGGCATTCCCTACACGCTGTCGACGATGTCGATCTGCTCGATCGAGGACGTCGCCGCCAATGTCGACAAGCCGTTCTGGTTTCAGCTCTACGTCATGAAGGACCGCGGCTTCGTCAAGTCGCTGATCGAGCGCGCCATCGCGGCCAAGTGCAGCGCGCTGGTGCTCACCGTCGATCTGCAGGTGATCGGCCAGCGCCACCAGGACATCAAGAACGGCATGACGGTGCCGCCGCAGCTGTTCAAGCTGAAGAACGTTCTCGACATCGCCACCAAGCCGGGCTGGGTCAAAGGCATCCTCGGCACGCAGCGCCGCAACTTCGGCAACATCGCCGGTCACCTCGCCGGCTCCAAGGATCTGCATTCGGTGTCGGCCTGGACGGCGTCGCAGTTCGACGCCTCGCTGAACTGGAAGGACATCGACTGGATCCGCTCGATCTGGCCGGGCAAGCTGATCATCAAGGGCATCCTCGACGTCGAGGACGCGCGCGAGGCCGTGAAGGTCGGCGCCGAGGCGCTGGTGGTGTCGAACCACGGCGGCCGCCAGCTCGACGGCGCACCGTCGTCGATCGAGGTCCTACCCGATATCGTCCACACCGTCGGCTCACACATCGAGGTGCTGTTCGACGGCGGCGTCCGTTCGGGCCAGGACGTGATGCGCGCCCTGGCGCTCGGCGCCAAGGCCTGCATGATCGGCCGCGCCTACATCTACGGTCTCGGCGCCTATGGCGGCCCCG
>NZ_BADD01000385.1 GCF_000333455.1 Rhodopseudomonas sp. B29 | reverse complement strand
CGCTGCGCTGTTCGATTTCCTCGCCGATGGCGCGGGCTTCTTCTTCGCTGTCCCACGCGCCGGTGACGGTGACCATCTCGCCGTCGACGTCCTCGGTGCGCAGCGTTTTGCCAAGCCGGCCCTCATTGCGATCGTCTGGCGCAGCGTGTTGCAGAGAGGGACGACAGGATAAAGCAGTTGCGTGATCAGCGCGAGGCAGCTGAACGCCGCGCGGCAGCCGCACGCGGCCAGGTGACGAAGATCAAAAACCGCGTCGGCCACGGCGTTTGCCCTTGCTGCAATCGCACCTTTGCCAATCTGGCCCGGCACATGGCCGGAGAGCACCCGGGCTACACTGCAGAGGCGGCGGAGTGACCAAGCCGCTGACCTTCACCGCCGCCGTTGCCGCCAATCAACCACAAAGGAGCTAATTTATGAGCGCAGACATGAAAACCGATATTATTACGCCGCTGCAGGTGTATTTGGAGGAGTGCGACGGTTCCATACCAGACTTCTGGGTAGCCTGTTTTTTAATGTCAATCACTCGACTTGGCGATGGCGAATCCGTCGAAACTGATGTCGCTGGCGAACGCGTCGAACCTGAAGTCACTATTGTCGATCTTTCAAGCGGGGCGTCTGCTTCAAGAGATGAAGCGATCAGATGCTTCATCAAGTGCGCGGACGAAGTAGTCCGTTACGTGACGGCTGCTGCCGATACCGCCAGAAGCATAATCGCCTTGGAGAAGGAATGACCCTGATCCCCGAAACGACGACGCCGGAAGACTTGGCGACCAGCCTAGGCTGGTCCGAAAGGCGGGTGCGTGAGGTCGCTCGCCGGCTTGGCGCGTGCCGGATTTTGGGCAATCGTATGGTCCTGACCAAGGGAGACGTTCAGGCGATCATGGAGGAGACCAGGCCGTGCCCCTTACGCTCTATCGCCGCGGGAAAATCTGGCACTATCGAGGCACCGTTGCCAAGCGGAGACTTCGCGGCTCTACAGGAGCTGAGGAAAAGGACATCGCCGAACGCTTCGTCGCGCGGCTCACAGAGCAAGCGTGGAAAAGTGATTTTGATGGACCGCAATCGGTCCTGACCTTCGCCCAGGCGGCGATCACGTATCGCACTGCCGGCAAGCCGACGCGGTTCCTAGAACCGATCGAGAACTACTGGAAGGACACGCTGGTCAAAGACATCACGGCCGGTGCGATCCGAAAGTCGGCTCTGGTGCTCTACCCATCAGCAGCCGGCGCGACGCGCAACCGCAACGTGATCGTCCCTACACAGGCGATCATCAACCACTCCGCCGAGCTAGAGCTGTGCAGCAAGATTAGCGTGAAGCGGTTCGACGTAGACACCAAGATCAAGAAACCGGCCACCGCTGAGTGGGTGCGCGACTTCATGGAAGCGGCCTCGCACCTCCCGCACCTCGCCGCGCTGGCGTGCTTCATGTTCTGCACCGGCGCTCGAATCTCCGAGGCAATCAGGCTGGAATGGGGCGACGTCGACCTGCAAAAGCGGACCGCGCTGATCAGGTCGACCAAGATCGGCGCCGAGCGCGTCGCGCATCTGCCCCAGCCGCTCGTGGTGGCCATGGCGAACATCAAGCGGGATCGGCCTCAGGTCTTCCGCTACGTGCTGAAATGCGCCGCCGACAAGTCCTGGCGGTCAGTGGTGCGCCAAGCAGGCCTGGAGCCTCTATCGACCCACTGCTGCCGCCATGGCTTCGCTACGGCCCTTCTGCGGGCCGGCGTCGACGTCGTCACCGTGGCGAAGTTGGGAGGCTGGAAGACGCCGCAGCACGTCTTTGAAACCTACGGCCACGCGCTTGACGACATCACGCTGACCGATCGCGTCTTTGACACACCACAAGCACAGAGCATTTCAGCGATTCAGGAAACGATGCTAGGCCAAGTAGTTAGGCTCAAGTAGCTAATCCCCTCGGTGGGGAGAGGTTTCCCGCCGCTGGGGATAGTCCTTTGGGACCGAAAGTCAAGGAACTTGGTGTCCGGAAGAGTCCTGATGCGATCACACTTTCGCATGAGCATAAGACCATGAATTCCGCCGCGCGGCTTCGCGTCTGTGCAGCAAATACATGTCGTTCAAACGACAACGCGCGCCCGACCGGGGCGCGCGCGAGTCAAACAGTCGTCGTCAAAGGTCAGCGACCGACCGGAGCCGGATAGCCCGGGTTCGAGGTGCTGTCGCCCGGCAGACCACTCGGCGACGCGCCGGTGCCGATTGAACCCGGCGTGGTGGTGTTGGGAACACCAGGCTGATTGTTGAGACTCGATCCGGTCGTGCTGGTGCTGCCCGTGCCGATCCCGGTTGCCGACGTTGAATTACCCGGCGAGGTACTAAGTCCCGTCGTGCTTTGCGATCCGGTCGTGGTGTTGTTGGCCGGGCCAGAGATGCCGCCGGTGCCACCGGCCGCACCGCCAACGCCGCCCGATGTTCCGCCGACGCCGCCCGCCGCACCACCTGCGCCGCCGGCTCCACCACCCGCACCGCCTGCCTGCGCCAGCGCTGCGGAACCGCTCAGCACAACCGCGGCTGCAGCGATCAGATACTTGTTGGCTCGTTTCATGACGTTCTCCCTTGTCGTCGAGGAGACGAACGACCGCGTACGAACCACGTTCCGGCATCGCGGCATCGCGCCCCACACATGGATGTGTGGAGCACGCGCTCGCGCCAGTCCCGAGCTACGCGACCTTGGCGAGGAACCGATGCACCTCGCTGCGAAGTCGCTCGACCTGCTGGGCCACTTCGCCCGACGCGTTGTTGACCCGCGAGGCGATCTTGCCGGCCTCATCCGCCGCATGGCTGATGCCGGCGATATTGGCCGAGACGCGCACCGTTCCGGCCGAGGCCTGCTGAACGTTGCTGGCGATCTCGCGCGTCGCCGCGCCCTGCTCCTCCATCGCCGCCGCAATCGCGTTGGAGACTTCACTGATTTCCGAAATCCGTCGGCTGATCGCTTCCACCGCGGTGACCGATTCCTCGGTGATCTGCTGCACTTCGTCGATACGCGCCGTGATTTCCTCGGTCGCCTTGGCGGTCTGGCTCGCTAGTGTCTTGACCTCGGCCGCCACCACGGCGAAGCCCTTGCCGGATTCACCAGCGCGCGCCGCCTCGATGGTGGCGTTCAGCGCCAGCAGATTGGTCTGGGCCGCCACGGCGTTGATCAGTTTGACGACATCTCCGATGCGTTGCGCAGCGTCGGCGAGATTGCGGATCTTGGCGCTCGTCTGCTCGGCTTCGCTCACGGCCAGGCTGGTACTCGTGGTCGACAGCTGGATCTGCCGCGAGATTTCGACGATCGACGCCGTCAGTTCCTCCGCGGCGCTGGCCACGGTTTGCACATTGGTCGAAGCTTCCTCCGACCCCGACGCGACGCTGAGCGACTGCCGGGTGGTTTCTTCGGCCGCTTCGGCCATTGCGCCGGCATCGCCCTTCAGCGCGCCGGACGTCGACGCCAGCGTCGCGGCCACGCTGTCCATGCCGTCGGCGAACCCCTTGGCTTCGGCCGAAGCATCACGCACCTTGCGGTCCATCACGGCCGTGGCGTTGTTGATACTCGTCGAAGCGACGAAGAACGAACCCGGCAGGCCGCGCGTCAGCACCTTGCGGAAGGTCTTGCCGCGCGCCGCGTAGTCCATCGACGCCGAGGCCTCGCGGACGAACGCGTCGATGATGTCGAGGGCATCGTTGATGCCGGCCTGGGCGCGGCCGATAGCACCGCCGTCGCGGCGCCCCATCACACGCGCTTCCAGCTCGCCGCGCTTGGCGCTCTCACAAACATGAGCGACCTCCTCAACAGCAGCAGAGGCACCCCGCAGCCACCACAACGAGAGGCCGAGCAGCGCCAGGTTGATCGCCGTGGCGACGGAGCCGAACGTCGCATTCGACAGGCCGAACGCAGCCTCGAGCATCCAGGTCGCCGCCAACATGATGGTGGCGACGACGAGTGCCATCGTCGCCTTAGATAGAGAAGATAAATTCATCATATTCGACGCCCCGGTCCTTCAATTGCCCCATCAACATGTCGTAGCCGCGCATCATGCCTTCCTTGGCGTTGCGCTCGCTGGTCTCGGCCTCGCGGAGTGAGCGATACAGCTTCTGAATGGTGTCGACCTGGCCGCGATCGGGCTTGCGGCGGTTGGAATGGAAGCCGATCACGTTGTTCTGCCGATCGAGCGTCGGGGTGACGTGGGCGAACACCCAGTAATGATCGCCGTCGCGCGCCATGTTGACCACGTAGGCGAAAATCTCCTGCTTGGCCTGGATGGTGTCCCACAGCAGCTTGAAGATGCAGCGCGGCATGTCGGGATGTCGGATCATGCTGTGCGGCGCACCGATCACGTCGCCGGGCGGATACTTCGACAGCCGCATGAACACGTCATTGGCGTAGATGATATTGCCCTTCAGGTCGGTCTTGGAGACGATCAGCTCGCTCTCGTCGAAAGGACACTCGATGCCGGTCGGCACGATCTTGGGTCGAGCCATGCAACTCTCCTTGGTGTGAAAATGGCGGCGAAATCAGCCGGCCCGCAGGTGCCCCTCCCCGTTGAGACGCACGATCCAAAAGCATGATCAATTTGGAGCCAACGTACTACACGTTTGTTAACTGAGGCCCACGTAACACTACTTGGACGTGCGCACCAGGTTCGTTTGCACGTGCCGACAACAGCCGGAAAGCTTTCCGATTCTCAGCCGTCGCGCCTGGCCCCTCCGTCGAGCCGGCTTCACCCGAACCGCATCGTCATGCCGACGTGACTCGGCTGAAACCCCAGCCGCTGGTAGAAGCGCTGGGCGTCTTTTCGGCTCTGATGCGTGAACAGTTCCACCAGCTTGCAGCGCTGCGCCAAGGCTTCGCCGATCGCCCAGCGGACCAACTGTTCGCCGATGCCACGGCCGCGGCAGTCGCTGGCGACGCGGACATCCTCGATGATGGCGCGGCTGGCACCTTGGGAACTAAGCCCGGGCAGCACGGCGAGTTGCAGGCAACCGAGAACACGTGAATTTTCGTCTTCCGCCACCATCATCTGCAGCTGCGGCGTCCGCGCCATCGCATCGAACGCCGTGTAGTAGGACGCCGGCAGCGGATCTTCGATGCGCTCGCGGGCCTTGCCGAGATGATCGTCCGCCAGCATGGCGACGATGGCCGGCACGTCGTCACGCCGGGCGGGACGGATGTTGATGGGCGAGACGGGCTCCGGGTTCATCTTTCTCCAGGCTCACGCGGCGGAGGGCGGCAATGCGAGGGCGCGTTCGGATACGGCGATCCAGCGCTGCAGCGCCGGATAGTCGGCCAGCGAGAAGCCGCCTTCGGGCGCCATTCGCGTATAGGCCAGCAGCGCGACGTCCGCGAGGGACAGCGCCTCGCCGACCAGAAAGGTCTTGTCCGCGAGGTGACGCTCCATCAGCGCCAACGCGGCGTGACCGCGGCGGACTTTTTCCGGATCGAGATCGCCGGCCGCTTTGCCGAGATACACCATTTGATAGCGGCACACCGCCACATAGGGCTCGTGACTGTACTGCTCCCAGAACAGCCATTCGTCCATCTTGGCGGCCAGCCAAGGATCCTCGGGGATCAATGCGCTGTCGCGGGCGAGATGGCGGATGATCGCATTCGACTGCGCCAGGGCGCGGCCGTCTTCGAACACCACGACCGGCACTTGACCGGCCGGATTGATCGCCAGAAAGTCAGCCGTTCGGGTTTCGCTCTTCAGCGTGTCGATAGCGATCCAGTCGTAGGATCGCCCCAGCAGATCGCAGACCCACTTCACTTTCAGGCAGTTGCCGGAATTGAGATCGCCGTAGATCTTCATCCCGCCAGCCGGCTAGAACTTGTAGCCGATGCCGCCGCGCACGGTGGACACCGCCGTGTTGATGGGCGCGGCGAACTTCTGGTACTCCCACTCGGCGCGGACGAACAGGCCGGAAAACACCATGATGTCGATGCCGAGGCCGCCGCTGTAGCCGTAGATGAAGTGATTGTTCTGCGGCTGCGACTGACTGTAGTTGAAATTGATCACCTGGAAGCCGGGCGCCGCACTTGTATTGACCTGCGTGCCGCTGACGGTGGCGCTGCGCACGATGTCGGCTTGGCCGAGCGACACACCGCCGAACGCGTAAGGCAGGAAGCTGCCGATCGCCCAGCCGGCGCGGCCGCGGATCGAGCCGACATCCTTGACGTTCATGGTCGCGGCGCTGCTGTAGGTGACGCCGTTGGTGTAGCCGTCCGAGGTGGTGAAGCTGCGACCCATCGAGCCCGAGGCCGAGCCGCCGAAATTGCCATGCAGGTAGTTGCCTTCGATGCCGAGCACGACGTCGTCCCACTGCCAGTTGTAACCGACGAACGCACCATAACCGTTGCCATGCGCCGACTGCTTGCCGAGCACCGGCCATTGCGAAACGTTGAATTCGTTCTCGATCGTGGTGAGTGTCAGCATCTGGTGCGCCAGGCTGCTGGTGGCGTTGGAAAAGTCCATGTCGGAGGTGCCGTAACCGGCCTGGCCGCCGACGTAGAAGCCTTGCCAATTGACCACGCGGCTGGGCTGGTCGACCATCGAGCCACGCAGCGGCCCGAAATCCGGCATGTCGGCCGCCATCGCCGATTGCGCCGCCACCATCGCCACCGCCGCAACCACAAACCTACGCATCGCAACGCTCCTCGACACTCTTCAGTGCGTAGCGCGATCATCACCCGTTAACCTTAACCAATCGTTGTCGCAGGGCCCTTGGCGCAAACAAAAACGGCGCGGGAAGCTCCCGCGCCGTTAGTACTTGTTAACGTGTCGGCTGACCTCAGCCCTTGCGGATCAGCGGCATCTGCGGCGGCGGCGAGTAGGCCGGACCGGTGTCGAGATTCCAGCGCACGCCGAGCTTGACGTCGTGCGAGGTCAGGTTTCGGAACTGGAACGAAGACGGGCCGGCATTGGTGCCGTCGTAGGAGCGGCCATAGCCCTGGCCGACCGTGCCCATGTCGAGGTAGCGATACGCGAGTTCGACCGTGAAGTTCGGCGATACCTTGTAGGCGACACCGGCGTGGGCCGCCCAGGCGAAGTTGGTCTTGGTCGCGCCATCGGCGAAGTAAGAACCGACCACTCCGTTGGCAATGCCATTGTCGCTGAAGCCTGCGGTGGTGATCCGCGCGCCACCGGCGCCGACGCCGACGAACGGGGTCAGACACCACCAGGTGCCGAGATCGGCGTAGACGTTGACGAGGCCGACCCAACCCGAATAGCCGCCGTTATAATTGTCGACGAGGAAACCGCCCGGATTGAAGGTGAAATTGTCGGTTCCCTTGAACGACACCTTGGAGCGATACTCGCCGGTGACGTCCGCGCGGAACCAGTTGTTGAACTGATAGCCGACGCCGACGCCGTAGATCGTGCCGCCGTCGAAGCCGTGGCCGAGATGCGAGACCTGGGTGGAGGCCGGGAGGGTGTTGTACAGCCGGTTGTCCAAGGTGGCACGGCTCGCGCTCATCCCGATGTCGCCGCGCAGGTACCAGCCGCCGAAATCTTCAGCCGGCGGCGGCGGCGGATAATACTGGGGCGGCGGCGCCATCGGCATGTCGGCGGCGAACGCCATCGACGTCATCAGCGAAGCCGCTCCGGCGGCCATCAACAACTTCACGCTACGCATTGGCTTCGTCCTTTTGCCAAGTCATCGAGGATGGAAAGGCCTCACAGCTTGAAACCTGGTGCGACGATGCCAGTAATTCCTTAAGCCACACTTAACCCTAATTCTTAAGGTTGATATTTGGTGGACACGTACGCAAATGCGTGCAGCGCGGCACCCTTCGCGGTGCCGCCCTCCTCGTCATAATCACTAACAGATGGTTGATAGTTCGGCGGCTCGCGCGCCAGGCCTCAATGGGCGTGGCGCGGCATCTTCGGAAGCAGCACGGCGAGCAGGCCGAGCGCCGGCAGGAACGAGCAGACCTGGTAGACGAAGTCGATGCCGTAATGGTCGGCGAGTTCGCCCAGCGCGGCGGCCCCGACGCCGGCAATGCCGAAGGCAAAGCCGAAGAACAAGCCGGAAATCATGCCGAGCCGGTGCGGCACCAGTTCCTGCGCGAACACGATGATGGCCGACGTCGCCGAGGCCAGGATGAAGCCGATGAACATCGTCAGCACCGCACTGGTGACGAGCCCGGCATAAGGCAGTGCCAAAGTGAACGGCAACGCACCGAGGATCGAGAACCAGATGACGTAGCGACGGCCGAAGCGATCGCCGAGCGGACCACGGAAGAAGACGCCGGCGGCGATCGAGCCGAGGAAGATGAACAGGAACAGCTGGGCGGTCTGTGTCGAGACGTGGAATTTCTCGATCAGATAGAATGTGTAGTAGCTCGACAGGCTGGCCATATACATGTGCTTGGAGAACAGCAGCGCCACCAGCACCACCAGAGCGGCCAGCACCCGGCGCCTGCCCGGTGCGTGCGGATGCGGCTTCGGCGCCGCTTTCGGCGTGCCGGCAATGCGGCCGCGATACCAGATGCCGATCCGGGCGAGCAGCACGATCGCCACGAACGCCAGGATCGAGAACCAGCCGATCGACGGCTGGCCGAACGGCACCACTACCAGCGCCGCCAGCACCGGGCCGAGCGCGGTGCCGGCATTGCCGCCGACCTGGAAGATCGACTGCGCCATGCCGTAGCGGCCGCCGGACGCGAGCCGGGCGATGCGCGCCGATTCCGGATGGAATACCGCCGAGCCGAGTCCGATCATGGCGGCGGCGATCAGGATCACCGCATAGGAATGCGCCGCGCTGAGCAGCAACAGGCCGAGGAAGGTCGAGCCCATGCCGATCGCCAGCGAGAACGGCTGCGCCTTCTTGTCGGTGAAGTGACCGATCAGCGGCTGCAACAGCGAAGCGGTGAACTGGGATGTCAGCGTGATCAAACCGATCTGGCCGAAATCCAGCGCGTAGTTGGCCTTGAGGATCGGATACCCCGACGGAATCAACGACTGCCTGGTGTCGTTGAGGAAATGCAAGAAGCTGATGCCGCCGAGAACCAGATAGGTCGGACCAATGTGAGCCGGTGCCGCGGGCGCAACCAGTTCGGGCAGCTCGGTCGAGACGACCGGCGCAGCGAGATCGGCATCGACGCTGACGGGCTTGTTCACGGCGTTTCCTGGCAGTCTTGGCTAAAATTGCGCCGCGCTGATCTTTGTCTGCGCGAACGAAAACAGCCGGCTCGCGCCGACCGTTCTGAAATAGCTTGGAAGCGCGGGCCGGGCCAGCGCCGTTTGGCGATGCCAGCGTTGCATTGTGCAGCGCCGAACTACGCGCTGCTCGCCGGCAACTACGCAGCCGCCGCCGCGGCGCTGCCGAGCGCGTCGACGATGGTGTCGACCACGGATTCGACCACGTCGCGGTCGTCGCCCTCGCCCATCACCCGGATCACCGGCTCGGTGCCTGAGGGGCGGATCAGCAACCGGCCGTGGCCGTTGAGACGCGTCTCGCCGTCCTTGATGGCCGAGATAACGCCGGAATCGTCGAGCGGCTTGCCGCTGCGGTAGCGCACATTCTTGAGGATCTGCGGCAGCGGGTCGAAACGGTGGCAGACCTCCGACACCGGGCGGCCGAGCTTCTGCACCACCGCCAGCACCTGCAGGGCGGCGACGAAGCCGTCACCCGTGGTGGCGTAGTCGGACAGGATGATGTGGCCGGAGGACTCTCCGCCGACATTGTAGCCGTCCTTCAGCATCGCCTCGAGCACGTAGCGGTCGCCGACCGAGGTGCGGATCAGCTCGATGCCTTCGCCGCCGAGGAAGCGTTCGAGACCGAGATTGGACATCACGGTGGCGACGACGCCGGGCTTGGACAGCCGGCCGTCTTCCTTCCAGCTCTGGCCGATCACGGCGAGCAACTGATCGCCGTCGATGAGGTGGCCGCGCTCATCGACCATGATGACGCGGTCGGCGTCGCCGTCGAGCGCGATGCCGACATCGGCGCGCATCTCGCGGACCTTGCGGGACAGGGCTTCGGGCGCGGTCGAGCCGACTTCCTTGTTGATGTTGAAGCCGTCGGGTTCGACGCCGATCGCGATCACGTCGGCCCCGAGCTCCCACAGCGCTTCCGGGCACACCTTGTAGGCGGCGCCGTTGGCGCAATCGATCACCACCCGCAGTCCGTCGAGCGACAGGTCGCGCGGCAG
>NZ_BADD01000386.1 GCF_000333455.1 Rhodopseudomonas sp. B29 | reverse complement strand
CTGGCCGAGCAGCCGGGTGTCGCGGCTGACATCGAGGCGCCCGTCGACATGGCCGTTGAAGTCCGGCCGGTCCAGATTGGTCGGCGCCGGCGACACGGTGCCGTTCGGCCCCGGAAAGCTCTGG
>NZ_BADD01000387.1 GCF_000333455.1 Rhodopseudomonas sp. B29 | reverse complement strand
TGCGATCTGGTCCCATCGATCCGAAAGTCCCGGACAGCCTGAGTGGCCGGGTGCATGCTTGCTGGATCAATCCGAACGCACAGCCGCAAGCCGGAGCGCCGCAGGCGGGCGCCGGCCGCCGCTACGCCTCCGGCCAATCAGCAGCAGCCCGCCCCCGCGCCGACGCCCGCCCCGGCCAAATAGCCGGGCGCGGAACGTTCCGGAGCAATTGCGATTGTAGCTGCTGGCGCCCTCAATTCGCCATTCAGCCGATCGATTAGTACGTGGACGCGCCGGCACTCGGCGCGTCGCCTTGGTCGGGCCTCGGGGACGGGTCCGCTTCCGAGCCACGATGGCCCCGGATGGTTTTGTCGCGATGCGTGCCGTCGTCGCCGCTCTTGTGTTCGTCACCGCCGTTCATGCCGGCCTCTGGGGCCTCCTCCGCGAAAAGCAGCAGGCGCCCGACTTCACCGGCATCCTGCCCAGCGTCTCCTACGCGCCGTTCGACGGCTCGGCTCACCCCGACGTCGACAACATCCCGACGGTCGAGCGCATCCGCTCCGATCTGAAAACGCTGGCGCCGATGACCCGCGCCATCCGTCTGTATTCGTCGACGGGCGGTGTCGAGCTGGTGCCGCCTGTCGCCAACGAGGTCGGCCTCAAGGTCATGGTCGGCGCCTGGATCGACAAACACGTCGACCGCAACGAGCGGGAGCTCCAGGCGGCCGTCGATCTCGCCAAGCACAATTCCAACGTCAACGGCATCGTGGTCGGCAACGAAACCATCTACCGCGCCGACCAGAAGGTCGAGGACCTCATCAAGCTCATCCAGCGGGTGAAGAGTCAGGTCAACGTACCTGTGACGACCGGTGAAATTTGGAACATCTGGCTCGAGCATCCCGAGCTCGCCTCATCGGTCGACTTCATCGCCGCGCACATTCTGCCGTACTGGGAAGGTTTCTCGTCCAAGCAGGCCGTCGACCAGGCGCTGATCATCTATCAGAAGCTGCGCGACGCCTTCCCGGGCAAGCGCATCGTCATCGCCGAATTCGGCTGGCCGAGCGCCGGCTACAATCTCAAGGCCGCCGTCCCTGGTCCGTTCGAACAGGCGGTGACGCTGCGCAATTTCGTCTCGCGCGCCGAAGCGATCGGGATGGAATACAACATCGTCGAAGCCATCGATCAGCCATGGAAGTTCTTCGAAGGCGGCGTCGGTCCTTACTGGGGCATTCTCAACGCCTCGCGTGAGCCCAAATTCGCCTGGACCGGCCCCGTGGTCGACCCGGCCTATTGGAAGCTCGCCGGCATTGCGCTCCTGGTCGGCATCCTGCTGTCGCTCCCCATTCTACAGATCGCCGGCGCGACCTTCCCACAGGCCATGCTGCTTTCAGCCGCCGCAAACGGCGTCGGCGCCTGGGTGGCCAATATCTTCGCCTATTGGAACGGGCACTATTTCGTCTTCGGCTCGGCCTTCGCCCTCACCCTCGGCATGATCCTGCTGACGCCGCTGGTGGTGATCGCATTGGCACGCGTGGAGGAGATCGCCGCGGTGGCCTTCGGCCACAAACCGCGCCGACTGATCAACCGCGCTTTGACCAAGTCGCAGGAAGCTACTCGTAGCCGCGCGCTCGCGGCCGGCAAGCCTGTGACCTACCCCAAGGTGTCGATTCACGTCCCCGCCTATTTCGAACCGCCGGAGATGCTGAAGCAGACGCTCGACGCGCTGGCGCGGCTGGACTACCCAAATTTCGAAGTCGTGGTGATCATCAACAACACGCCCGACCCGGCCTTCACCCAGCCGATCCAGGACCACTGCCGCGAGCTCGGCGAGCGCTTCAAGTTCATCAACGCCGAGAAGGTCAAAGGCTTCAAGGCCGGCGCGCTGCGCATCGCGATGGAGCGCACCGCCGCCGATGCCGAGATCATCGGCATCATCGACGCCGACTATGTGGTGACGCCGGACTGGCTGAAGGACCTTGTCCCGGCTTTCGACGACCCGAGGGTCGGCCTGGTGCAGGCGCCGCAGGAGCATCGCGACGGCGACCTGTCGCTGATGCACTACATCATGAATGGCGAATATGCCGGGTTCTTCGATATCGGCATGGTTCAGCGCAACGAATACAACGCCATCATTGTCCACGGCACGATGTGCCTGATACGACGCGCCGCGATGGACATGGCCGGCGGCTGGTCGAGCGACACCATCTGCGAGGATTCCGATCTCGGCCTCGAGATCATGGAGCACGGCTGGCTCACCCACTACAGCAACACCCGCTACGGCTACGGCCTGCTGCCCGACACTTACGAGGCGTTCAAGAAGCAGCGCCATCGCTGGGCGTTCGGCGGCTTCCAGATCATCAAGAAGCACTGGCGCCGCTTCCTGCCCGGCGCCAGCCGGCTCTCCGGCGACCAGAAGCGCGAATATGCGCTGGGTTGGCTGAACTGGCTCGGGGCCGAGAGCCTCGGCGTCGTCGTGGCGATCCTCAACCTCGTCTGGGTGCCGATCGTCGCCTTCGCCGACATCGCCATCCCGGACAAGATCCTGACGCTGCCGATCATCGCCTCGTTCATCGTGTCGCTCAGTCACTTCGTGTCGATGTATCGGCTGCGGGTGCACGGAAGGCCGG
>NZ_BADD01000388.1 GCF_000333455.1 Rhodopseudomonas sp. B29 | reverse complement strand
CGCTGCTTGAGCTGGTTAGTTAAGTCATTCGGGGGCCGAGCGTAGCTCGCGAACCCGAATCCCGAAAGTTGTTGGACCCCGGTCGCGCGCAGACCATGTCGAGATTCCGGTTTCGCTCACTGCGTGAGCGCCCCGGAATGACGAACGCGGAGGTGAAGACTGACTAATCGACCTCGTCCGGCGCCTTGACCCGCCGGCGTGAGAACGCCGATTCCGGTTCGTTCGGATCGCGTGCCTTCTGGGCTTTGAGCGCGGTCGCCGCAAGCGCAGCGATTTTCTTCTGCGGGTCAGAGCCGGGCTGCACCACGCCCGCCGACATGATCAGCGTCGCCGCCTCTTCGGCGCTCATGTCGACCGGGATGACCTTGCTCTTCGGCACATAAAAGAAGAATCCGGTGGTCGGGTTTGGCGCGCACGGCAGGAACACCGAGATGTGCTCCTCACGGTTGGGAATGCGATCGCCGACTTCCGGATTGGGCGGCAGCGAGATCAGCACGATCGACCACATGCCCGGCGACGGAAACTCCACCAGGCCGACCTTGCGCAGGCTGTTGCCGTTGCCCGAGAACAAGGTCTCGAACACCTGCTTGAGACCACGATAGATTGCTCGCACCACCGGCATCTGGCCGAGCAACCGCTCGCCGAGATCGACCAGCGTGCGCCCGATCAGATTGGCGGTGAGGAAGCCGAGCAGCGTCAGCGCCACGAAGGCCACGACCAGGCCGGAGCCCGGAATTGCGAACGGCAGATAGGTCTCGGGGCGATAATCCGGCGGCACCAGCGGGCGGACGAAGCCGTCCACCCAATTGATGAACCACCAGGTCAGATAGAAGGTGATCGCGACGGGTCCGGCCACGACGAGGCCGGTCAGAAAGTAGTTCCGGATGCGCCCCATGACGCCGCGCGGCGGGTCCGGCGGGGTCTCGCCGGGCGGGCTCGTTTGCTGATCGGTCATCAGGCGTCGGGGTCCATTCAGGTCCAATGAATCGAAATGCCGCGGCCTGGGCAGCCACGGCGCACCATCCTAGCAGAGAATGATCAGCGATGTGCGATGGATCAACAACGCCGCAATGACCGCTCTCCGCTGGCGTGGATGAAGCCAGCACGCGACATATAGGCTTTCGGTGCGCGGCCAACAACCGGCGGTATGGGGCGGCGCCGGTCCCTGCGCCTATTCGACCGTCACCGATTTCGCCAGGTTGCGCGGCTGGTCGACGTCTGTGCCCATCACCACGGCGGTATGATAGGCCAGCAGCTGCACCGGGATGGCGTAGACCATCGGCGTAAATGCCGCCGCCATGTCGGGCATCACAATCGTCACCAGCGATTCGACCGTCGCCTCCTCGGCGCCCTTGGCGTCGGTCATCAGGATGATCCGGCCGCCGCGCGCCGCGACCTCCTGCATGTTCGACACCGTCTTCTCGAACACCCGGTCATAGGGCGCTATCACCACGACCGGCATCTTCTCGTCGATCAGCGCGATCGGGCCATGCTTGAGCTCGCCGGCGGCATAGCCCTCCGCGTGGATGTAGGAGATTTCCTTCAGCTTCAGCGCGCCCTCGAGCGCCATCGGATACGACGTGCCACGGCCGAGATAGAGCACGTCCTGCGCCTTGGCGATGTCGCGCGCCAGCCGCTCGATCTGGGGCTCGTGGGCCAGCGCCGCAGCCATCAGCCGCGGCAGTTCGATCAGGCCGTGAACCAGCTTGGCCTCGTCCTCATCCGACAGCACGCCGCGCGCCTTGCCGGCCGCGACGGCGAGTGCAGCGAGTGCGGTGAGCTGACAGGTGAAGGCCTTGGTCGACGCGACGCCGATCTCCGGCCCGGCCAGCGTCGGCATCACCGTCTCGGCCTCTCGCGCGATCGTCGAGGTCGGTACGTTGACGACGGCGAGCGTGTGCAGGCCTTCCTGCTTGGCGTAGCGCAGCGCCGCCAGCGTGTCGGCGGTCTCGCCCGACTGCGAAATGAACAGCGCCAGATCGCCCTTGCGCAGCGGCGCCTCGCGATAGCGGAACTCCGAAGCGATATCGATTTCGACCGGCAGCCGCGCGAAGCGCTCGAACCAGTACTTTGCGACATAGCCGGCGTAGTTGGCCGTGCCGCAGGCGGTGATCGACAGGTGCTGGATGTCCTTGAAGTCGAACGGCAGCTTCATCGGCAGCGACACGCGTTCGCTCGCCATGTCGATGTAGCGGGCCAGCGTGTGGCCGACGACTTCGGGCTGCTCGTGAATTTCCTTGGCCATGAAATGGCGGTAGTTGGCCTTGTCGACCACGAAGGAAGACGCGCCGGACTTCATCACCTCGCGATGCACGACATCGCCCTTGGGGTCGTGCACTTCGGCGCCCTTGTGGGTCAGCACCACCCAGTCGCCGTCGTCCAAGTAACTGATGTCGTCGGTCAGCGGCGCCAGTGCGATCGCGTCGGAGCCGAGATACATCTCGCCGTCGCCATAGCCGACCGCTAGCGGCGAACCCTTGCGGGCACCGATCATCAGATCGTCATGGCCCTTGAACAAGAATGCCAGCGCGAACGCGCCGCGCAGCCGCGGCAGCGAGGCCTTCACCGCTTCGAGCGGCGACGCACCCTTCTTCAAGTACGAATTGACCAGGTGCGCGACCACCTCGGTATCCGTCTCGCTGGAAAATTTGGCGCCCTCGGCTTCGAGTTCGCCGCGCAGCTCGCGGAAATTCTCGATGATTCCGTTGTGAACAACGGCGACGTCGCCTGCCGCATGCGGATGCGCGTTGGTCTCGTTCGGCTTGCCGTGGGTCGCCCAGCGGGTGTGGCCGATGCCGGAATGGCCGCAGAGCGGCTCCTTCTTGAGGCGCGCCTCGAGGTTCTTCAGCTTGCCCTCGGCGCGGCGGCGCTCCAGTTGGCCGCCTTCCAGCGTCGCCACACCGGCGGAATCATAGCCGCGATATTCGAGCCGCTTGAGCGAGTCGACGAGCTGATCCGCGACCGGTCCACGCCCCAGAATGCCGATGATGCCGCACATGCGGATGGTTACTCCCCGAAACGGCCCATGCCGTGCCCACTTCGATTTAGCGAAGGGGACCTAACGTCTGATACTCAATAATTATTGCCGATTACGACAGCGGCAAACGACGGTGTGGTTAACCGGGTTTCGGCGTTTTATGCCGCGTCTTCATGTCGCGAAACCGCTTGGCCCAGCCCTCTTTCGACGTCTGGGCGTTGCGTTCGAGCGCCAGCGCATCGTCAGCTACGTCCTTGGTGATCACCGAGCCTGAGCCGATATAGGCACCAGCGCCGATTTTCACAGGCGCCACCAGCGACGAATTCGAGCCGACGAAAGCCCCCTCGCCGATTTCCGTCTTGTGCTTGCCGAAGCCGTCGTAATTGCAGGTGATCGTGCCGGCCCCGATATTGGCGCCGGATCCAATGTGAGCGTCGCCGATATAGGTCAAATGATTGACCTTGGCGCCGGCGTCGATCTGCGCCGCTTTGGTCTCGACGAAGTTGCCGATCTTGGCGCCGTCGCCGAGTGACGTGCCCGGGCGAAGCCGCGCATAGGGGCCGACCTGCGCCTTGGCGCCGACGCGCGCTTCGGCGAGATGCGAGAACGAATGGATCACCGCGCCGTCGCCGATGCTGACTCCAGGACCGATCACCACGAAGGGTTCGATCACGACGTCGCGGCCGAACGTGGTGTCGGGGGCGAGGTACACGGTGTCCGGCGAAATCAGCGTTACGCCCGCGGTCATCGCGGCGGCGCGCAGCCGCGCCTGCATCACCGCCTCGGCCTCGGCGAGCTGCGCCTTGGTGTTGATGCCACGGACTTCGTCTTCGTCGGTCTCGATCACCCTCGCGACCAAGCCCAGCTCACCTACCAGCCCGACAGCGTCGGTCAAATAGTACTCGCCCTTGGCGTTGGCGTTGCCGATCTTGTCGAGCACATCGAGCGCGATCCGGCCGTCGATCGCCATCACGCCCGCATTGCACAGCGTGATTGCCCGTTCGGCTCCGTTGGCGTCGGCCTGTTCGCGGATCGCGACGAGGCGATCGCCGTCGAGCAGCAGCCGGCCGTAACCGGTGGGATTGGCGGCGCGGAAACCGAGCACGACCAGCGAGGCGCCCTGCCCCAGCGGCTCGCGCAAGCGAGCCAAGGTTTCGGCGGAGATCAGCGGCGTATCGCCGAACGCGATCAAGAGGTCTTCCGCACCGCGCTCGATCGCCTCGCGCGCTGCCAGAACGGCATGTGCCGTGCCGAGCCGCTGCGTTTGAATATAGATGTCCGCGTCCGGCCGCGACCGCTTGGCCTCGTCGGCGACAGCCTGATGATCGGGTCCAACCACGACGGCAAGGCGGTCGGCAGTGCCGCGGGGTGCCGCGGCTAGTACATGCGCGAGTAGCGTACGCCCGGCGACCGGATTAAGCACTTTGGGGAGCGACGATCGCATCCGCGTGCCCTCGCCGGCCGCGAGTACGATGGTGAGGCTGGTTCTGGTCATCCCTATTCCCGTAGCCCTGATCTTGGCCGTCGTCATAAAGCGTTTTGCGTCCGAGAGGAAATCTGTTCGAGGCGACCAAAGATGCCGCCACCGTCCGTGCGAGGACGTTTCCCTGCTAATCTGAACGATGTGATTCGCAGCGGTGATGGCCGCAGCGGGGGATGGGCGACAAAGAGTGAGCGGCGGCCGCCGGTGGGCCTTCGGATGAAGCGGAAGAGCGACAATCTGGCCGACAGCTTCGCCACCGACGAGTCGGAAGGCTGGCTCGCGCGCTTTCTCGCCGACGAGGAAGAGCTCGACAATCGGGCGAAATGGCGGCTGGCGAGCTGGGGCGCCGGGTCGCTCGGCGCCATCGTGATCGCAATTTTGGCCGGCCAGGCGGCCGGCGACCGCGCCCGCGAACAGGTCGCCTCGGCCGATCTGGCGCGGCAGTCGCAAGCCATCCAGCAGCTCGCCAAGGAAAGCCGCAACGAAGCCGGCCGGCTGGCGTCAGCAATCGAAATCCTGAACGGCGATCGCGACCGGCTTTACGCCAAGCTCGGATCGTTGGAGCAAGGGCTCGACTCGGTGACCGGCTCGATCGCCCGCAACCGTGCAGCACCACAACTCCCGTCGATCCCGGTCGAACGGCCTGCCGAGAAGCGCGTCGAACGGCCCTCGGCAAACGCCGCGGAGGCACCGGCCAATATGGTTGCGGCACTGCCGGAGCTCGTACCGGTCGAGAGCCGCCCAACAAAGCAGGCGGATGTTAAACCGGAACCGAAGGCGCAGGAGGTCAATTCGGCGGCGGCGCTGGCCAGCACCACCAAGCCGGTGACAGCCGTGCCGGCGCAGGAGCCTCCCGCGGCCCGCCACGTGGCGACAACGGTGATCCCGGGTGCAGCGACACCGCTGCCCACGCCGGCTCCGGAGCGCGCCGCATCTGCGTCGTCCGCTTCGTTCGTCGCCGCCCGGTCGATGCTGGCGCCGCCGGACGGAGCAGCGGGCCGGCTGGTCGAACCGCCCTCCCCAACGCCAGCTCCGCAAGCGGCGAGTCCACAGGTTGTCGCGCCACCGGCTCCCGCCGCTGCAACGGTTGCCTCAGCTGCCGCCGAGGATGACGACGACACACCCGAGACCGCGGCCGTGCCGGTGCCGCGAACTGAATTTGGCGTCGACCTCGGTAGCGCTGGGTCGGTCGAGGGCTTGCGGGTGCTGTGGGTCAAGCTGGCCAAGACTCACAAGGAGCTCAAGCCGCTCCGACCGGTGATCATGGTCAAGGATCAGGGCCGCGGCGCGCAGCTGCGGCTCGTCGCCGGTCCGCTCGGGGATGCTGCCGCGGCCGCCAAACTCTGCGTCGCCCTGGGCAGCGCCGATCGCTCCTGTGAGACGGCCGTCTACGACGGCCAGCGCCTGCCGATGGCCTCCGCAGCGCCGCCGCCGCGGCCGCGCAAGCGCGTGCCGAAATTGACCAGCGTGCCCGAGCCGCCACCTCCACCGCCTGCACCAGCGGTGGCACCGCAGCCGCCGCCTCAGCCGCAGGCCCAGGCACAGCCGGCGTCGTTCACCAACTTCTTCGGTATCCGCCCGCAAGCGTCACAATGAGGCGGACGGGATCGCGCGGGACTCGTCGGCCGACTTGACGATTGTCCCGCGCCGCGAAGCGCCGCATAATCGCACGATGATCAAGAAACCCTTCCGGCTCACGCCGTACCAAGTCCAATGGCTGCTCGTCGTCGGCTTCGTCACCGTCGGCTATGCGCTGTATCTCCGCTATCTTGCTGTCGAGATGTCGACGGTCTCGCTGGCCTGCGACGCCGGCCTGCAGTCGATGCTGTGCACGGCGCGGCTGACCGCGACCTATCTGTTCCGCAATTCGGTGTTCGGCATCGCCGCGGTGGTCATCGGCGTGCTGCACTTCATCCGGCCGTCGATCGTGCTGCTGACCGCCGGGCTGGTGGCAGCCGGGCTCGGCATCGTGCTCTACAATATCGGCCTGTCGGGGATCGCGATCGGGCTGCTTATTTTGGGGTTTGCACGTCCCGCGCCCGCCACAGCGTAACCGCCAGCATCACATAGACCGCGCAGGTCCACAGCGACTGCCAGTTCTTCGGCCCTTCGTTGAAGCCGGTGTAGACGGCAGCGAGGACCAGCAATCCCGCAAAGGTCGACTCCGCAATCGGGCGCCTTCCCTCCGGCGGCCGGTTGATAAGCGTCATCCAGAACAGCGGCAGCACCGCCATCGTCAGCGCCGCGAACGGGAAGTCGCGGTAGCGCGGATCGAAGGTGAAGCCGAGCGCGGTGCCGGCGGCGATCAGCGTGGTGATCACCAGCAGCAAACCGAGAGCCCACGCCCCCTTCGAGCGGGTCCGCATCTCGCGCGGACCGAATAGCTCGAGGAAGGTCGGCAGCGCCCGTCCGGTCATCAGCGACGGCGCGGCGACCAGCGGCGCCAGCACGCCGCAGGCCAGCAAAAGCGACCATTGCACCCAGCGGCCGATGCCGTAGCTCTCGACCAGCAGCTTGTCGAACGCGACGCCCAGCAGCGCACCGGCGACGGTCGCCGAGCTGGCAACCGCCAGCCAGGAAATCAGCCGCGGCGGCCAGGGCCGGCGGCGGACCGCGATGATAGCGGCGATGAAGATCAGCACGCTCAGTCCCATGCCGGCGCCGAGCTCGGCCCGCCAGCGCGGGAAATTGCGGATCGGCTCCCCGGCCGGATATTTCAGGTCGCGATTGCCGGCGTCGAACAGGCCCCAATATCCGCCGACCGTGCCTTCGAGGTCTCGCTTCCACGGCTGGTCATAGGCTTCGATCAGGTTGACGCGGAAATGCTCGCGTCGGGCCAGATCCAGAATCTCCGATACCACCCGCGCCTGGTTAGCGCGCGACGGCAGCGCGCCTTCGCGCATCCGGCCTGCGCTCGGCCAACCGGTTTCACCGATCAGGATTTCCTTATTCGGAAACGCCGCTGCGACGCGCTTGCGGATCTGGTCGACATGGGCGGCGGCGAAGCGCGCCGGGATCGGGATGTCCTCCCAATACGGCAGGATATGAATCGTGACGAAATCGACCGCGTCATAGACGTCGCGATTGCGCAGCCAGTATTCCCAGACGTCCGCATAGGTCACCGGGACTTTGACCTGCGACTTGACCGAGCGGATCGTGGCGGCGAGATCGGCTGCGGTCATTTCCCCGCGCAGCAACACCTCGTTGCCGACCACGAGGCCGGTGATCACGCCCGGAAAGTCTTTGGTGAGCGCGACGGCTGCGGCGATCTGGGACTGGTTCTTGTAGCGATCATTACCGAGCCAAACACCCTGCAGCACCTTCAGGCCGACGCGGGCGGCGATCGCCGGGACCTGATCGACGCCATTGTCGACCGAGTAGGTCCGCACGCAGTTCGAGATCTTGGCGAGTTGCGTCAGGTCCTGGGTAATCTGGTCGGCGTCGATATGGGTGGTCGGATCGAGCGGCGTCTGGCCGGCCCGGAACGGCGCGTAGGAGACGCATTCGAGCTTGGTGCCCGCCTCGATCGGGGCACGTGACAGCGTCACCGGCGTGGCCATCCACCACCACGCCGCAAAAATCAAACCAAGCGAGACCGGGAGAAGCGCCAGCGGCGTACGAAGGGAAATCGGTTCCGTCCTCCACGAAGGGTCACGTCGATTACCCGCTCGCGCTCGATCTGCCAAGGGCAACCCGCGACAGCCGACACCGCCTGCGACCTTCTGCCGACCTCGGTTCAGCTTTTCGACGTCATGCGCGAACTGATGAACTGGCATTGCTGGACAAATACCAAAATGTCCGTCATCAGAATCTGCCAGGGTCACGCCCTATCGGCGACGAATTCGGGCGGCATCACGCGGATCGGACCGGTGCCGCAATGGCCCGGCAAAGAGATCGGGGACACGATGCGACGAGTATTCCTTGAGTTCCAGAATGCGCTGATGCGCTGCCTGGGTGCGACGACTCTTGCGCTGCTGCTGGGGATCGGCGGCGCAATTGCTCAGAGCGGCGATCTGCGCGCACAGGATCAGGCCAAGCCGGCTCAGGCGCAGAATCAGCAACCCGCGGCGGATGCGCTCA
>NZ_BADD01000389.1 GCF_000333455.1 Rhodopseudomonas sp. B29 | reverse complement strand
GGCGACCTTCGATACAGCGACAGCCGCACCGGCAGGTCGGTGACGTAGTCCTCGGGGATCAGCACCGGCATGCCGATGGTGATCTGGGGCGACCAGCGGTCGGCGACCGGCTCGTCGACCAGCCCGGCCTTGAGGTTGGTAATCGCCTCCTCGAGCATCTGCTGATACAGCTCGAAGCCGACTTCCTTGATGTGGCCCGACTGCTCCTCGCCGAGCAGATTGCCGGAGCCGCGGATGTCGAGATCGTGCGACGCGAGCTGGAAACCGGCGCCGAGATTTTCCAGCGACTGCAGCACTTTCAGCCGCCGTTCGGCGAGCGGCGTGATCTTGTGCTGCGGCAGCGTGAACAGCGCATAGGCGCGCAGCTTCGACCGGCCGACGCGGCCGCGCAGCTGATACAGCTGCGCCAGACCGAACATGTCGGCGCGGTGCACGATCAGCGTGTTGGCGCTCGGAATGTCGAGGCCGGACTCGACGATCGTGGTCGACAGCAGGATGTCGTATTTGCCGTCGTAGAACGCCGACATGATGTCTTCGATCACGGTCGCCGGCATCTGGCCGTGAGCGACCGCGACCTTCATCTCCGGTACGTGCTTGTCGAGGAAGTCCTTGATCTCGGCGAGATCCTCGATGCGCGGCACGACGTAGAACGCCTGGCCGCCGCGATAGCGCTCGCGCAGCAGCGCCTCGCGGATCATCAGGGGATCGTGCGGCGCCACGAAGGTGCGCACCGCGAGCCGATCGACCGGCGGCGACGCGATAATCGAGAGTTCGCGCACGCCGGTCATGGCGAGCTGCAGCGTGCGCGGGA
Source organism: Rhodopseudomonas sp. B29 (assembly GCF_000333455.1). Taxonomy (GTDB): domain Bacteria; phylum Pseudomonadota; class Alphaproteobacteria; order Rhizobiales; family Xanthobacteraceae; genus Rhodopseudomonas. The sequence goes on along the minus strand of NZ_BADD01000389.1, from coordinate 4,899 downwards.
TTGGCGTCGCGCTCAGCGTGAGCACGTGGACTTCGGAGCGCAGCTGCTTCAGCCGCTCCTTGTGGGTGACGCCGAAATGCTGTTCTTCGTCGACGACGAGCAGGCCGAGATCCTTGAACTTGATGGTCTTGCCGAGCAGCGCATGCGTGCCGACGACGATGTCGATCTGGCCCTCGGCGATGCCCTTCTTCACCTGGGTCAGTTCTTTCGGCGGCACCAGCCGCGAAGCCTGGCCGACGTTCACAGGGAAACCGCGGAAGCGCTCGGTGAAGGTCTTGTAGTGCTGGCGCGCCAAGAGTGTCGTCGGCACCACGACTGCGACCTGCTTGCCGTCGAGCGCCGCCGCGAACGCCGCGCGCAGCGCCACCTCGGTCTTGCCGAAACCGACGTCGCCGCACACCAGGCGGTCCATCGGCGTGCCCTTCTCCAGATCTCCGAGCGCGGCATTGATAGCGGCGAGCTGATCCTCGGTCTCGTCGTAAGGAAAGCGCGCGCAGAATTCATCGTAGAGCTGCGGCTGAACCGGCAGCTTCGGCGCTTCCTTCAGATGCCGCTCGGCGGCGATCTTGATCAGTTCGCCCGCGATCTGGCGGATGCGGTTCTTGAGCTTGGCCTTGCGCGCCTGCCAGCCGCCGCCACCCAGCCGGTCGAGCTCGACATTGGTGCCCTCCGAGCCGTAGCGCGACAGCAGCTCGATGTTCTCGACCGGCAGAAACAGCTTGGTGTCGTTGGCGTAGTGCAGCTCGACGCAGTCGTGCGGCGCGCCGCCGACTTCCAGCGTCTGCAGGCCGATGAAGCGGCCGATGCCGTGCTCGACATGAACGACGATGTCGCCCGTGGCGAGACTTGTGACTTCGGAGATGAAGTTATCGAGCTTCTTGCTACCCTTGCGCTGGCGCACCAGGCGATCGCCGAGAACGTCCTGCTCGGTAATGACCGCGACGGCGTCGGTCTCGAAGCCGGACTCCAGGCCGACGACCGCCAGCATGGTCTCGTTGCGCGGCGTCGCCTGCACGGTGCGCCAGGAGTTGACGCTGGTCAGGTTGAGCAGCTTGTGGTCCTTCAGCATGCTCGCCATGCGGTCGCGCGAGCCTTCGCTCCACAGCGCAATCACCACCTTCTTGCGAGACGCCTGCAACGCGCCGACGTGGCCGACCAGCACCTCGAACACGTTGATATTCGCGTCGGCACGCTCCGGCGCGAAGTTGCGGCCTTGCCGCGCGCCGGCGTCGATCACACCGGCGGTTTCCTCCGGCACCGCGAACGGCGTCAGCCGCGCCAGCGCCGCGGCGTCGAGCCGTGCGCTCCATTCGGTCTCCGGGAGATAGAGCTGACCCGGCGGCAGCGGCTTGTAGATCGCGCCCGAGCCCGGCAGCTCCATCGCCTCGCGCCGCGCCTGATAGTAATCGGTGATCTGCTTGAAGCGTTCACGCGCGGCGTCTTCGCCCTGCGGCTCGATCGCGATCGGAGCACCCGGCAGGTAATCGAACAGCGTCTCCATCCGTTCCTGGAACAGCGGCAGCCAATGCTCCATGCCCGGATGGCGGCGGCCTTCGCTGACCGCGGTGTAGAGCTGATCGTCGGGCGACGGCGCCCCGAAGGCTGCGACGTAGCCCATGCGGAAGCGGCGGATGGTCTCGGTGACGAGCTGGAATTCCGAGACCGGCACGAGGTCGAGGCCGCGCATGGTGTGCAGCGTGCGCTGGGTCTCGGCATCGAAGGTACGGATGGATTCAAGCTGATCGCCGAAGAAGTCGAGCCGGACCGGCTGATCGAGCCCGGCCGGAAACAGATCGAGGATGCCGCCGCGCACGGCGTATTCGCCGCTCTCGCGCACCGTGGAGGCGCGGCTGTAGCCGTTGTGCTCCAGCCAGGCGGCGATCGAGTCCATCGGCACGACATTGCCGGGAGCGACCGACAGCGCCTGCGCGGCGATGACGTCGCGCTGTGGCACCCGCTGCAGGATGGCGTTGACGGTGGTCAGTACGATGATCGGCTTGTCGCTGCCCTTGAGGCGCGACAGCCGCGCCAGCGTGGTAACGCGCTGGGCTAGCACGCCGGCATGCGGCGAGACGCGGTCATAGGGCTGGCAGTCCCAGGCCGGGAACTGCATCACGACGAGGTCGGGCGCGAAGAACTCCAGGCTGCGGGCAAGTTGCTGCATCCGCGCGCCGTCGCGGCAAACCACGGCGAGGCTCACCGCTGGCGGCTTCGGCTTGGCCGCCACGGCCCGCGCCAGATCGGATACGATCAGGCCTTCGGCACCCTCGGCGACGTTGGCGAAGGTCAGTGCCTTGCCGGGAGTGAGCTGCTCGGCGGGCGAACGGGCCGGCGTCTTCATGCCTCGGAGTCCCGATGGCCGTAGGTCTTGATTCGCCCGAACAGCGCGGCGTCGAAGCCGGCCAGCGTGCCGTCACGTGCGACCGCGGCGTAGAGATCGTGGTCGCTGACTTCGATCAGCCGTTCCAGTTCGTCCAGTTCGGCGTCCGACAGCGTCGCGATCTCGGCGTCAGCAAACTGGCCGAGAACGAGGTCCATCTCACGCGTGCCGCGGTGCCAGCAGCGAAACAGCAGCCGCTTGCGGCGATCATCGAGCCCATCGCTCGAGCGCGTCGTTCCCGTCATGGTCCATCCACCTCAACGCCGAAAGCCCGGACGTGCCGGGCGCAGCTCATATAGCCTTGGCAAATGCCGCTGTCAGCCCGCCGCCACGCATTGCAATCGGCGGAAAATGCATTCAAGCCTTGAGGGTTGCGGCCGCGTGGCGGCTTCCTTGTCGAGACGGCGGATGCGCCCCGAGATCCTCAATCCCCTTTTTGCGCCGGTCACCAGCCTCAGCGGCGTCGGCCCCAAGCAGGACAAGCTGTTCCGCTATCTGCTCGATCGCGCCGACACCCCGCGCCTCGCCGATCTGCTGCTGCACCTTCCGACCGGTGTCATCGATCGACGGGCGCGGCCGAAGATTCGCGATGCGGTACCCGGCACGGTGGTGACGCTGGAGGTCACGGTCGACCGCCACCGCGCGCCACCACCCGGCCGCTCGCGCGCTCCCTACATGGTCTATGCCAGCGACGACACCGGCGACGTTGTGCTGACGTTCTTCCGCGCCAAGCCGGACTTCATCGCCAAGCTGTTGCCGGTCGGCGCCAAGCGCTACGTCTCCGGCACCGGCCAGCTCTACGACGGCACGCTGCAGATCGTGCATCCCGACCGCATCGTCGATGAAGAAGGCTTCGCCAAGCTGCCGCAGATCGACCCGGTGTACCCGCTGACGGAGGGGCTGGCGATCGGATCGCTACGCCGGGCGGTGGCGCAAGCGCTGACCAAACTGCCGAAGCTGCCGGAATGGATCAGCCCCGAGGTGCTGCGCCGTTGCAGCTTCCCGACGCTGTCTGAAGCGCTGCATCGGGTTCACATCCCCGATGAGCCGGTCGACATCCTGCCGGACGGCCGGTTCTGGTCGCGCCTCGCCTACGATGAACTCCTCGCGGGCCAGCTCGCTCTGGCGCTGGTGCGCGCGCAACTGCGTCGCCCCGCCGGCACCCGCAACGCCGGCGACGGTGAGCTGCGCCACAAGATCATCGACGCCCTGCCCTATGCGCTGACGGGCTCACAGCAGGAGGCCGTCGCCGCGATCATTGAGGACCTCAAGCAGCCGGTGCGCATGTTGCGGCTGCTGCAGGGCGACGTCGGCTCCGGCAAGACCGTGGTGGCGCTGCTCGCCGCCGCCGCCGTTGCCGAAGTCGGCAAGCAGGCGGCGCTGATGGCGCCGACCGAAATCCTGGCGCGCCAGCATGCCAAGACCATCGCGCCGCTCGCCGCCCGCGCCGGGATGCGCGTCGCCATCCTCACCGGCCGTGAGAAAGGCAAGGAGCGCCGCGACATCCTGCAGGCCCTCGAGTCCGGTGAGATCCAACTGCTGATCGGTACGCACGCGCTGATCCAGGACGACGTCACCTACCACGATCTGGCGCTCGCGATCGTCGATGAGCAGCACCGCTTCGGCGTGCGCGAACGCCTAGCGCTGACCAACAAGGGCGATGCGGTCGACGTGCTGGTGCTGAGCGCCACGCCGATCCCGCGCACGCTGGTGCTGACCTATTTTGGCGACATGGACCTGTCGGAACTGCGCGAGAAGCCGGCCGGCCGCCAGCCGATCGACACCCGCGCCGTTTCGGAGCAGCGCCTGCCCGAAGTCATCGACGGCATCGGCCGCGCGCTCGCCGCGGGCAAGCGCGTGTATTGGATCTGCCCGTTGGTCGAGGAATCGGAGAACGTCAAGCTCACCGACGCCGAGCAGCGCTTCGAGAGCCTGCGCCAGCGCTTCGGCGATCAGGTCGGGCTCGTGCACGGCCGGATGAAGGGCAGCGACAAGGATCGCGTCATGGCCCAGTTCGCCGCCGGCGAGATCGGCGTGCTGGTCGCCACCACCGTGGTCGAAGTCGGCGTCGACGTGCCCGAGGCCAGCATCATGGTGATCGAGAACGCCGAGCGCTTCGGCCTTGCCCAGCTTCACCAGCTCCGTGGCCGCATCGGCCGCGGCAGCGAGGCCTCGACCTGCCTCTTGGTGTATCGCGAGCCGCTCGGCGAACTATCCGCCGCACGGCTCAAGGTGATCCGCGAGACCACCGACGGGTTCCGGATCGCCGAGGAGGACCTCAAGCTGCGCGGCGAAGGCGACGTCCTCGGCACCCGCCAGAGCGGCCTGCCCGGCTATCGCATCGCTCGCTCGGAGGTGCACGCTCAGCTCATCACCCAGGCGCGCGACGAGGCGCTGCGCATCCTGAAAGAGAACCCGAAGCTGCAGGGCGAGTCCGGCGAGGCGCTGCGCTGCCTGCTGTACCTCTACGAACGCGACGAGGCGATCCCGCTGCTGGGGGCTGGATAGTTGGCAACGCA
>NZ_BADD01000390.1 GCF_000333455.1 Rhodopseudomonas sp. B29 | reverse complement strand
TTGTTCTCGGCGGTCATCTGGATCTTGTAGCCAGACGGGCAGTCGAAGCTGAGGCCGGCGAACGCCTTGCGCACTTCCGGCACGTCGAACGAACCGGCCTTGGCGGCCGCCATCGCCCACAGATGCACGGCGTCGTAGGCCGAGACCATCGGGTCGATGGCGACATCGCCTTTGAACGGCACGTTCTTGGCCTTGACGTAGTCGGCCCACTGCTTGAGGAATGCGGCGTTCTTCTCGCCCTTGGCGTTCTGCAAATAGGCCCAGCAGTTGAGATGGCCGACTAGCGGCTCGGTGTTGAGGCCTTCGAGATCGGCTTCCACCATGTCGAGGCCGAGCACCGGCACGTCGGTCGCCTTGATGCCCTGATTGGCGAATTCGCGCAGGAAGTCCGGGATCGACGAGCCGACCACCGTCAGCACCACGATCGGCTTGCCGCCACCCTGATCGGCGAAGGCGCGGATCTGGTTGACCAGCGTCTGGAAGTTGGAGAAGCCGAGCGGGACGTATTCTTCCTTCCACGCCGTCTCCGGAATGCCCTTGGACTTCCAATAGCCCTTGAGCTGCTTGTTGATGGTGCGCGGCCAGACGTAGTCCGAACCGAGCATGAAGAACCGCTTGGCGCTGACGCCGTCGTCGCTCATCAGATAGTCGACCGCGGGCAGCACCGAGCTGGCCGGCGGCGAATTGACGTAGACGACGTTCTTGGAGTTCTCATCGCCCTCGAAATGCAGCGGATAGAACAACAGGCCGTTGGCCTGCTCGACCACCGGCAGTACCGACTTGCGCGACACCGAGGTCCAGCAGCCGAACAGCGCCGCGACCTTGTCCTGCTCCAGCATCTGCTTGCCGATCTGGGCGTAGAGCGGCCAGTCCGACGCCGGGTCCGACACCGCGACCTCGATGGTGCGGCCGTTGACGCCGCCCTTGGCGTTGATCTCGTCGGCCGCCATGCGCACGACGTGATTGAGCCGGCCTTCGATATTCGCCATCGTGCCCGACGACGAGAACAGACAGCCGAGCTTCACGGTGCCGGCCGCCGCGTGAGCCGATCGTACGATCGAGGGCGCGCCGAACGGCGACGCCAGCGCCGCCGCTGCGAGCCCGGAGGTCTGAAGAAACGAACGCCGCGTGAACTTGCTCATGGGCCAATCCCTGTGGTGGAAGTGGCGAGAGTGTCAGTCCGCGGGCGACGGAGCGGCAACTCCAAATAACCTGCAAAGCTGCTCAATCGGCCGGCAAAAACGCCCCTCCGGCGCGCTTAATGTCAATTTTGCCATTTCGGACCGCCGGCTTTTCGCTGTAGGCTATTCGGCATCATCACGGCGCCGCAACGTACGTGACGGGCATCGCTGATGATGAACGCCGCACGTGCTGCGCAGGCGTCTCGCGCTGGACGAGCGGTGTCAGCTTTGCAGTTTGCGCAACGATGAAAGCGTGAGCCCATGCGCCACTCGCAGCACACCGAAACCGAAATCCTGTATCTGTTGCACGAAGCCGAGGCCGGCATTCCGATTCCGGAAATCTGCCGGACGGCGCACATTTCCGAGCGGACGTTCTATCGCTGGCGCAAGCGCTACGGCAGCCTGACGCCGCCCGCGCTGCTGGCGATGAAGGAACTGCAATCGGAGAATCGGCGTTTGCGCACGCTGCTGAGCCGGCTATCCGAGGCCGCACGCGCAAACGAAGGAACGACGTCCAAAACGCCGCGGGCTCCGGTCCGATCCGACTGCGGCTTCGAGCCCATGCACCGGCCCGTCAATGTGCAGGGCGAGGCACGCGGTGCATCGCTGGGCCGCTTCGCAATCGTGCGCGGCCCCCGCTGAGCCTCTA
>NZ_BADD01000391.1 GCF_000333455.1 Rhodopseudomonas sp. B29 | reverse complement strand
GTCCGAGTTGCAGTTATGAAAACCCTATCTGTCGCGGCTGCCGCCGGACGTGATCGACGGCAGCTATCGGCTGCCGGTCAGCGACGGCTCCGGCCGCGACCGCATACTGCTGCGCGAGGCGCTCGATCTGCTCGAACAGGCGGGGTATCAACTGGACGGCACGGTGCTGCGCAACAAGGCAACCGGCGAACCGCTGCGCTTCGAGATCCTGGTGACGACGCGGGACCACGAGCGGATCGCGCTGGCCTATGCACGCGACCTCAAGCGCGCCGGCATCGAGACCGTGGTGCGCGCCGTCGATCCTGTGCAATTCGATCAGCGCCGCCTCGCCTTCGACTTCGACATGATCCCCAACCGCTGGGATCAATCGCTGTCGCCGGGCAACGAACAATCGTTCTATTGGGGCAGCGACGCCGCCGATACGCAGGGTACGCGCAACTACATGGGCGCCAAGGACCCGGCGGTCGACGCGATGATTGCAGCGATGCTGATTGCTCGTGATCGTACGAGTTTCGTCGACGCGGTGCGGGCGCTCGATCGCGTACTGATCTCGGGGTTTTACGTGGTGCCCTTGTATAACGTGCAGGAGCAATGGATCGCCCGCTGGAATCGGGTACAACAACCGAAGGCCACTGCGCTCAGCGGCTATTTGCCCGAGACGTGGTGGCAGCGCCCAGATGCTCAGTAGACCAGTGTCTCAGTCGATAAGCCCATCGCGGTGAGGCAGTAGAGGTGATCCTGTGACCGACAACCATCCCTCTCCCACTCTGGATGTCTTGTTCCGCCGCATCCTGGCGCGACAGCCGAATGCGCTGGCGCTGATCGATCCGTTCGACAAGGCGCGCGTCACCGGCCAGGCGCCGCGCCACCTGACCTACGCCGAAGCCGATCGCGCAATCTCGGCACTCGCCGCTCATTTCGCGGCCGCCGGACTGCCAGCAAATTCGGTCATCGCCGTCCAGCTTCCCAACACCATCGAATTTCCGCTCACCGTGCTGGCCGCACATCGCGCCGGCCTCGTGGTGGCGGTGCTGCCGCAGCTCTGGCGACAGGCCGATCTCACCGCCGCGCTGAACCGCACCGGCGCCCGCGCCATCGTGGCGATGCGCCGGATCGACGGCGTCGACCACGCCGATCTGGCGATGAACGCCGCGGTCGAAGCATTTTCGATCCGCCACGTCTGCGGCTTCGGCGACGATCTGCCGGAAGGCATGGCGTCGCTCGACGTCGCGATGGAGGATCACGGGCGGGTTCCACCCGACCTCGGCTACGAGGCGCGCCGCGCCGCCATCATCTCGTTCGACACCACCAGCGAAGGCGTCCGCGCCATCCCGCGCACGCATCTGCACCTGATCGCGGGTGGCTTGGTCGCTTTCCTGGAAAGCGGGATGGCGCAGGGCGCCACGATGTTGTCCGCCCAGATGCCGTCGTCGTTCGCTGGCTTGGGGGTCTTCACTTGTGACCTGGCTGCTCAGCGGCGGCACGATGGTTCTGCATCATCCGTTCGATGATGCGGTGCTCGAGCGACAGCTGGTTGAACTCGCCTGTGCGACCTTGGTGGCGCCGGGCGCCTCTAGCGCTGCGGCTCGCCGATGGTGGCTTGGTGGCCCGCGCTCCGTCGCTACGCAACGTCATCGGCCTGTGGCGTGCCCCCGAACAGGTCGGGTCCAGCCCGGCTTGGAGCGGCGGACCGGTGAGCTTCACCGACCTGTATATTTTCGGCGAAGCCGGTCTGTTCGGCGCCGTTCGCGACGTCGAAGGCGTACCCACGGCGGTGATGCCGGGTTCCTTCACGGCACCGCGCAACCATGCCGGCGGATCGCCGGCGGGCGAAATCCTGATCACGCCGAGAGGCACGCTCGGCATGCGTGGTCCGATGGTCACCATCAGCCCCTACGCGCCGGTGCCGCGCCACGAATCACTGCCGTTGCCGCCTCCCGCCGATCATGTCGACACCGGCTACGCCGCCCGGCTCGATCGTGCGACGGGTGCGGTCTGCATTACGGCGCCGCCCTCCGGCATCATGGCTGTCGGCGGCTATCGCTTCCTGGCGCAGGACCTGCAGGATTGGGCAGCGCGGCTCGGCCAGGGTGCCCTGCTCACTGCGCTGCCCGACCGGCTCAGCGGCTATCGGCTCGCCGGCCGTGCGCAGGACAACGCCCGTGCTCGCGAAGCGCTTTCGGAACTCGGTCTAAACCCGCTGATGGTCGAGGCTTTCCGCGACGCTCCTGTGCGCCCCGAAGAATCCAGGGCTGCATATTGACGCCGCATTAAGGCCGGTCCGCTTAAGGTCGCGCGCTGTTCAAAGAGCCCGCGGCCGACCATGTCGTATCACGCGCCTATTGTCGTTATCTCCGAGGACGAGTCGCCGCTGCTGCGCGCACTCTCGGATGCCCGATACTTTCCCGTTGTCGGAACCACATACGACGCGGCGCCGGATGCCCTCGAAAGCCTGCAGCCGGCCGCCGTCGTGGCGTGCGGCGCCGGCCCCGCTGGCGCATTGGCCGCGCTCGCGCGTCGTGTGGCGCAGCAATCACCCTATGTCCCGCTAATCGCCGTCGACATGCCCGGCCAACTGCCCGAGAACGCGATGCCGTTTACGGGCGAAGCCGACGTCGACCGGCTGGTCGCCCGGCTACGCGCCGCGCTCCGGGTGCGCACGCTGCACGCCACCACTTTGCGTCGTCTCTCCGACGACAGCAGCGCCGCGCCGCTGCCGAGCAATGACCCGCTGCACGACGCCACAGTTTTGCTGATCGGCCGCGGCGCCGCCTACCCGACCCTCTCCGTGGCTCTCGGCGAGCGCGTCGGCGTCGTCGGCGCGCTGTCGATCGAGGCCGCCGCCAAGCATCTCAACACCCGCGATCTCGACGGCATCGTGCTCGCAGAGGGCTTCAGCCCCCGCGTGGTCGACGCCTTCCTGACCGTGCTGTCGGAGGATGCGCGGTTTCGCAACTTACCGGTGATCGCCAGCGTTTCCGCGCCGGATCGCAACTACGAACTTCCCAACCTCGAATTCGCCGATAGCGAGCCGGCGAAGATCGTAGCGTCGGCGCTGCCGCTCATCCGCCAACACGCTTTCGAGGCGCGGCTGTCGCGCGCGCTGGCTTCGCTCGACGCCGGCGGCCTGCTCGATCCGCGCACGGGCCTGCTCACGCCAGCGGCGTTCGCCCGCGACTTCGCAACAGCAGTTCAACATGCTCAGCAGCATGGCGGCGGATTGTCGGTGATCCGCTTCGGCTTCAAAGGCGCGGGCCAGCGCGTCCTGTTCGACGCCGCCCGCATCGTCAGCCGATTGATGCGCAAGATGGACTTCGGCGTGCTGCAATCCGACGACGCAATCGTCGTGGTCGTCGCCGCAACGGATCTGCGCGGCGCTCAAACGACCGCGCGGCGGCTGACCAGCGTCATCCGGCAGACCTCGCACGGCCCCCGCCGCGACACGCGCGTCGATCCGGACGTCAGCGTTGCGACGCTGATGCCCGGCGACTCCGCTCGCTCGATCCTGGCGCGGCTGACCGAGCAGGATCGCCGCCGCGCTGCGTCGTGAGCGGCCGGCGGCGAGCTGGACCCAGGCCCTTCTGCAGCTTCAAGCGTAGCTGAGCGCAAGCGCCTACAAATAGGCCTTCGGCAGCAGCATGTGGATGCCCTTGTTGCCGTCGACGAGCTGGGTGACGCGCAGATTGCCGGCCAGCGAGCACAGCATGTAGGCCTGGTTGCGCGACAGGTTGGTGCGGTCGCAGATGTGCTTGACCATCTCGCGCACCGCTTGCTTGGCGGCGTCGTCGAGGTCCTCGTCGAGACCGATCGACATCAGATGCGTGGCGCTTTCGGCGAACGGCCAGGTCAGGTCCATGTCCTTGCGCACCGTGAGGCGGAACGTGCCGGTGACCCCGGTCTCCAGCGCAGTGATACAGACCTCGCCGTCGCCCTGCACGCCGTGGCCGTCGCCGGCGAAGAACAGCGCGCCTTCGTTGAACACCGGCAAGTACAAGGTCGTGCCGGCACGCAGCTCCTTGTTGTCCATGTTGCCGCCGAAGGCGCGCGGCACCGGCGAGCCGCAGCGGCCCCAGGCCGGCGGCGGCGCGGTGGCGATGATGCCGAAGAACGGATCGAGCGGGATCTCGGTGCCCCACGGCATGATGCAGACGTTGCGGTCGTGATCGACCTTGGGGTGGATGGTCTCGTACTCGGTGAACTCGTCGGGCAACGTGCCGAGCAGCGGCAGGATCGAGACGAAGCCCCAATCCTGGCGCACCTTGACGCTGAGAATGTCGACCTGCAGCACGTCGCCGGGCTTGGCACCCTTCACATGCACCGGCCCGGTAATGAAATGCGGCCCCGGCCCCTGCACCATGGTGTCGAGCGCGTGCAGATAGTCCGCCGGCACGATGCTGCGATCCTCCGGCAAGGTCTCTTTGCCGCCGGCCGGAAACGAATGCAGCGTCACGGTGTCGCCAGAGGCGACTTCGAGCACCGGCGGCGTCGCGCTGTCGAGATAGCCCCACACCATGTTCTCGGGCGTCGCTGGAATTTCGTGGCGGCGGGACATCGCATCACTCCGTTGGATGTTGATAGGATCAGATCGAGATATGGCGGGCGAGCGTGTCGCGGCTGGTCGTGTCGATGCGACCGGCTTCGGCGACGCTGCCGCGCGACAGCACGACGAAGGAGTCGGCGAGGCTGACGGCAAAGTCGAGATACTGCTCGACCAGCAGCAGCGAGAGCCGGCCCTTGAACGCGGCCAGCACGTCGCGGATCATCGCCACCAGATTGGGCTGGATGCCTTCGGTCGGCTCGTCGAGGATCAAGAGACTCGGCTTGGTCACCAGCGCCCGCGCGATCGCAAGCTGCTGCTGCTGACCGCCGGACAGCGCGCCGCCGGGACGTTTCCACATCTGGGTCAGCACCGGAAACAGCCCGACCGCCTCGTCCATCGTCGACGTACCGAAGGTGCCGTGAGCACGCGCCGCGGCCTCGATGTTTTCGCCGACCGTCAGTTCCGAAAAGATCTCGCGGCCCTGCGGCACGTAAAGCGAGACCAGCCGCGGAGCGGCGATGCGACGACCAGCCGGTGATATCCGTATCGTCGACCAGCACCTTGCCGCGCGTCACAGGCAGCACGCCCATCAGGCATTTCAGCAGCGTGGTTTTGCCGGCACCATTGCGGCCGAGCACAGCGAGGCATTCGCCCGGCGCGATCTCGAACTCGACGCGGCGCAGCACCTGCGCGCTGCCGTAATGCTGATCGAGACCTTCGACGCGGAAACGCATGGTCATCGCCCCAAGTACACGTCGACGACGCGCGCGTCGGCACGGGCGTCCTGCATCGAGCCTTCGAACAGCGTCCGGCCTTCGTGCAGCACCGTGACGCGGTCGGCGATCTGCTCGACGAAGTCCATGTCGTGTTCGACGACGACGATCGCGCGATCCGGCCGGCGCAGCTTGCGGACCAGCGCCACGGTGCGCTCTGTTTCCTCGTCGGTGAGACCCGCGACCGGCTCGTCCAACATCAGCACCTTCGGCTGCGACGCCAGCACCATGCCGATCTCCAGCCACTGCTTCTGGCCGTGCGCCAACTCCGAGGCCGAACGGTCCGCAAGCTCGTTGAGTCCCACTTCGGCGAGCACGTCCTCGACGCGCCGTGCCAGCGCGTCCGGCGACAGCGTCCGACGCAACCCGCCTTGCGCGCCGATCGCGATATGCTGGCGCACGTCGAGCCCCTCGAAGATGCTCGGCTTCTGGAACTTGCGGCGCACGCCGGCGCGGGCGATCTCGGACTCACTGGAGCGGGTGATATCGATCGTCTCGTCGAACATCACTCTGCCCTGCTTGGCGCGCGTGATGCCGGAGACGACGTCGAGCATCGTGGTCTTGCCGGCGCCGTTCGGACCGATCACCGCGCGAACTTCGCCGAAATCGATCGCCAGCGACAACGCGTCGATCGCGCGGAAGCTGCCGAACTCCACGGTGACGTCGTCGATCAAGAGTGCCACCGCCATCAGCGCAGCTCCGGTGCTTCGGACGCAAGACGCTTGACGCCCATCGGCCGCGTCAGCTTCCACTTCGCGAGATCGACCAGTCCGTTGGGAAACACCAGGACGACCAGCACGATCAGTCCGGAGAGGATGAACGGCCACAGCTCCGGCGCCGCCGCCGACAGCCAGAATTTCAGCGCGTTGACCAGAACGGCGCCGATCACCGCACCGGTCAGATAACCGCGGCCCCCGATGGCGACCCACACGGCGATTTCCAACGACAATTCCGGCGACAGCAGCCGAGGATTGATGATGCCGACCTGCGGCACGTAGAGCATACCGGCGAGCGCGGCAATCAGCGCCGACAGGCACCATACGTCGAGCTTGAGCCGTAGCGTCTCGTAGCCGAGCGTGCGCAGCCGCACCTCGTCGTCGCGCGCCGCGATCATCAGCACGCCGAATGAACTGCCGAGCAGCAACCGGCAGCCGAGCAGAACCAGCGCGAGAACCAGCACCGAGACGACCGCCATGGCGATCACCACGCCGCTGCTGCCGATCGGCCAGCCGAAGAGCACCGAAAAGCCGGTCATGCCGTTGTTGCCGCCGAATCCGGTGTCGTTGCGGAACATCAGCAGCATGGCGACATAGACCAGCGCCTGGGTGATGATGGAAAAGTACACGCCGCCGACACGGGAGCGAAACGACACGTAGCCGAACACGCCGGAGATCAGCAGCGTCACCACAGCGGCGACAAGCCCGCGTACGGGAAGAAACCGAGCCCCGGCCCAATAGAATGGATAGTTCGACCAGCCCATGAACTGCATGAAGTCGGGCACCCGGCCAGTGACTTCGCTCGAGTGTTTCAGGAGATGCATCGCCACGACGTAGCCGCCGATCGCGAAGAACAATCCGTGCCCGAGCGACAGGATGCCCAGATAGCCCCAGATCAGATCGAGCGCGAGCGCCAGCACGGCGAAGGCCGCGAGTTGGCCGACGGCATTGGCCAGATAGGCCGAGATGCCGAGCGGCACCGAGACCGCGAGCAGGACGGCCACCGCCAGCACGACACCCAGCAGGATCTGGAACGGACGATCGGAGGCCAGCGGCTTCATTTGCGGCGGCCCTTGATGGCGAACAGCCCTTCGGGACGCCACTGCAGGAAGCCGATGATCATCAACAACACGATCACCTTGGCGGCGACTGCGCCCCACAGCGGCTCGATCAGCACGTTGATCTGGCCGATGCCGAGCGCCGCCACCACCGTGCCGACGATGGTGCCGACGCCGCCCAGCACCACGACCATGAAGCTGTCGATGATGAAATTCTGCCCCATCTGCGGATTGACACTGTAGATCGGCGCCAGCGCCAGACCCGCGAGTCCGGCGAGCCCTGAACCGAGTCCGAACGCCAGCATGTCGACGCGCCTGACAGGAATGCCGATGCAGCCCGCCATGGTGCGGTTCTGCGTCACGGCGCGGATGTTGAGGCCGAGCGGCGTCAGCCGCATCAGGCCCCAGGTCAGCGCAAGCGTCGCCACCGCGAAGGCGATCGCGAACATCCGGTTCCAGGTGAAGATGAAGTCGCCGATCACCGGCACGCCGCCGGTGACGTAGAACGGCGTGGTGAAGTTGAGATTCTGGGTGCCGAACGTCACCCGAACGATGTTGATCAGGAACAGGCTGACCGCCCAGGTCGCCAGCAGACTCATGAGCGGCCGACGATACAGGTGCCGCAGCAGGATCGCCTCGAGCGCGATGCCGATCGCCGCCGTGACCAGGAAGGCGACCGGGATGGCGATGATCAGATAGTAATCGATCAGCGCCGGCGCGAAGCGCTGCAGCGCCTCCTGCACCAGCCAGGTCGCGTAGGCCCCGATCATGATCAGTTCGCCCTGCGCCAGGTTGATCACGACCATCAGGCCGAAGATCACCGCCAGCCCGATCGCCGCCATGAACAGGATGCTGGCGAAGCTCAGACCATTGTACAGCGTCGCCAGCACGTCACCGATCTTGATGCCGCGCTCGATCTTGCTGATCGCCCCATCGACTGCGCTCCTGAAGGCGGGATCGGCAGAGTAAGCCGGATCTTTGGTCAGTGGGCTGACCTTGGCGAGAGCGCGCCGGTCCGGCGTCGCGGCGATGCGCTGCAGGGCGGCGATCCGCTTAGCCGGGTCGGCGGAGTTCAGCGCGGTGGCTTGTTCGACCGCGCTGATCTGCGCTTGCAGCGCCGGGTCGCGC